>WQSA01000011.1 GCA_009788135.1 Candidatus Fibrimonadales bacterium | reverse complement strand
AGCGACATTCACAACTTGCTCCGAGCTTCAGGCTGGGAAGGCAAAGCGAGCCCCCACGTACTGCGGCACACATTCGCAACGCATTTGCTGGAAAACGGCGCAAACATTATGACGGTGCAAAAACTTCTGGGCCATAGCAACCCGAATACCACGCAGGTTTACACGCACGTAAGCGCAGAAAAACTGCGGGAAAGCTTGAAACAAGCTCATCCTAGAGGGTAGGCGGTTTATTTTCTATATTTCTTATCCTCTTATATGGGAGTTTTCATGAAGCATATTTTAGTTTCAATGCTGATATTTTGTGTAGCTTTAACGATTTCTTGCGAAAAGAAAAAGAAAGAAGCCTCGCAGGTTTCGCAAAGCAAAGTCAATGTGGTAGCAACTATTTTTCCGCTGTATGACTTTGCAAGAGCAACAGCAAAAGAACACGCAAACATTGCAATGCTCATTTTGCCCGGAGCTTCCATACACGCATTTGAGCCAAGCCCTGCAGATATAAAAAATATCCAAAACGCCGATATGTTTTTATATATAGGCGGCGAAAATGACGCTTGGGTAGAGCGTATTCTAAGCACGCTGGATACATCAAAAATGAAAATTGTTCGTCTTTTTGACTATATCAAACTCTATGAAGAAGAGGAAATTGACCATGATAACGACCAAGACAATAATCAAAAAGAAAAAGGCGAGATAAAAATAGAATATGACGAGCATATCTGGACTAGCCCAAAAAATGCAGCTTTAATGCTTGAAGCAATAGCAAAAGCGCTCTGCGAAATAGATTCCTCAAATTGCGAAAACTATGGAAAAAATTCAGAAAGCTATACCTCTCAAATTGCCGAGCTGTCAAGCGAATTATCGCAAATTGCAAATTCTGCAAAAAGAAAAAAAATTGTAGTTGCAGATAGATTCCCTTTTCTGTACCTGACCAAAGAATACGGACTGGATTATGTAGCCGCTTTCCCTGGCTGTTCCGACCAAGCCGATGCTTCTGCGGCAACAATAGCATTCCTCATTAGAACAATGAAAAAAGATAAAATTCCTTACGTATATCACGTAGAGCTCAGCAATAAAAATACCGCTAAAACAGTAGCCGAGCAAACAGGTTCAAAAATGCTTTTGCTTCATTCATATCATAATGTTTCAAAACAGGATTTTGAAAGCGGAGCAACATATTTGGATTTATTTAAGCAAAACGTGGAAAATTTGAAAATCGGGCTTTCGGAGGAATAATAAAATATGAAGGCGCTTTTGTGCAAGCAGATTTCCGTAAAATACGAATCCAAACTCGCTCTTGAGGAGTGCAGCTTTGAAATTGATACGGGAAATTTTTTAGGCGTATTTGGCAAAAATGGCTCCGGAAAATCGACTCTGCTCAAAAGCATTGCAGGAATAATAAAACCAAATTCGGGAACCTTTGATTTTTATGGAATTAAAAAGAACGAAATTGGCTATATGGCGCAACAAACCCCTGTTCAAAAAGATTTTCCCGCAAGCATTTACGAGGTTGTTATTTCCGGAACTCTTTGCAAGCATAAGCGTTTCTTTTTTTACAACAAAAACGATAAAAAACTGGCGGATAAAAATCTTGAATTGCTTGGCATTGAGCAGCTTAAGCATAAATCTTTTCAGGAGCTGTCTGGTGGGCAAAAGCAAAGAGTTCTGCTAGCCAGAATGCTCTGCACAGAAGCAAAGCTCCTGCTTTTGGACGAACCTGCAAGCGGTCTTGATACAGCGGCGGCAGAGCAGTTGCTCAGTACTTTGAAGGATATAAATTCGCAGGGCGTAACCATAATTATGGTTTCTCACGATATTCAAAATGCCGTTAATTTTTGCGACAAGATTTTGCATTTGGGCAAGGCGCATTTCTTTGGAAGCAGGGAGGAATACAATGCTAGAACTGCTTGAAGAACTTTTTTCATATTCCTTTGTGGTTAGAGCCATTATAGTTGGGATTAGTGTTTCGCTATGCGCTTCGCTTTTGGGATTGCCGTTGATTTTGCAAAGATATTCCATGATTGGCGACGGCCTTTCGCACGTCGCTTTTGGAACCCTTGCAATAGCGCTTCCATTGGGATTTTCGCCGCTCAAAGTTTCCATTCCTCTTGTTATGCTGGCAGCTTTTTTGCTGCTTAGAATTCGGGAAAGCTCAAAAATACGCGGAGACGCAGCGATAGCAATAATTTCTTGCAGCTCGCTAGCTGTTGGAGTGATAGTGATGTCGCAGACTGTTGGAATGAATACGGACATTTGCAATTATATGTTCGGCAGCATTTTGGCTATTAAGCAGGAAGAGGTGTATTTATGCGTTGCGATTTCGGCGATTATTCTTGCCCTGTTCGTATTTTTTTACAACAAGATTTTCTCTGTTATTTTTGATATAAATTATGCAAAGGCGAGCGGAACAAATATTGAATTTTACAATATGCTTCTCGCTCTTTTGACCGCTGCGATAATAGTTATAGGAATGCGCATTATGGGAGCAATGCTGATTTCAAGTTTGATTATTTTCCCCGCATTGACATCTATGCGAATTTTGAAAAAGTTCAAATCCGTGGTTATATGCTCGGCTATTCTTTCCTGTATATGTTTTTTGCTCGGTGTAGTAGTTTCGTTTGCTTATAATATTCCAGCGGGAGCGAGCATTGTCGCTGCAAATTTGGGCGCATTTTTAATTTTCTGGTTAATTTCATCTATAATAAGGAGATGAAATGAAAATATTTTTAATCTTGCTAATGCTTTGTTTTCTTTTTCAGAAAGAAGCTCTTGGCGCAGAGAATCCCAGGACAATTTGTTATTTGAAAGACAGGCTTTTTGTGCAGCAGGTAAATGATATTTATTTGAATCCTGAAAATTACAGGAGCAAGCTAATTCAAATTGAAGGCTTTTTTAATTCGTATATAGATGAAAATAACATTAAGCGTTATGTAGTTTTCAGAAAAACCGCTGGCTGCTGCGAAAATGACGGTAGTTCGGGCTTTGAGTTTGTGTATAAAAAAGGAAATATCAATTTTAAGCCGGATGAATGGATTTTTGTAGAGGGCATTGTTAAGGAACGTCTTAGCGGAGAGCCCAATGATGTGTATTTAGAAGCGACTTCTGTTGTGAAAAAAGACAAAGGAGACAAAAAAGAATTGGTTTTTTGAGTTTTTTTTAAACATACAAAGTTTCCAACCTAGTGGTGCAAGCTCTCTTTGCCTTGGCACGCAAATGGTTCATACGTTTTTCTATATTAATTCTTATGTTAAAGAAGAGTGGGAATTTGGCACATACTTTATGTATTGGTGCACTGTTATCGGTGTTTTTTTATGGTTATTCTCTGGCTCAGGATGGGTTTCACGCTTTAGATCCTGCTTCGGAGCCTTCGGCTCATCTGCCTTCTGCAGATCCTGTTTCGTTGGATTCGGTTCCGCATGGCGGCGTTGTTGAAGAAAATTCGGCTTCGGTTCCTGTTTCCGAGCCTGCTTTGGAGCCTGTTACCGAGCCTACCCCCGTGGCAACGGCATCTTCATCTTCCACCCCGTCTCCGTCTTCCATTCCCTACAAGTTCTACGAAGACTATTTGGATAGCATATTGCTTTATGCGAAAAATATTTTGCCAGGCAAGCAAGAGTTTGAAACTCAAAGAGCTTTGATAAAAGAGAGAGGCCGGACTCCTAAAAGCCAATACGAAAAGCAAGCCGATTATGAGAAGCGCGTAGCCAATTTTGATAAGGACAAGCAGAAAGAAATTGAAGTTTTGGAGAAAAAATACAAAGCAGAAGAAAAAGCCAAGAAAGACAGGCTCAGTTCCGCTATTAATTATAAACTTGATATACAGCCGGAATGGAATGGCATTTTGCAACCGGATACGAATGTAGATGGTTACAATGCGCGAATTGCCAAGCTGCAAGCCAAAATCGCCTTTATGGAAAGCAAGATAACCAATACAATGGAAACCTTGCTCAATTTGGAGGTGATGAGCAAAAAAGACGAGGAGACCCTTGATAAGAAGAACCGCATTTACATAAATCGTTTAAAAAGAGCTATTGAGCTTATGCAAGATTATTCTCTTCAGGAGTATGCGAAAGTTATATCCTCGGAAAAGAAGAAGGTAGAGGTGATTCTTGGCGAGTACGATCCTGAAAGCGAGAAATTCGTTGTGAATGTCAATGACTATTATTCAAGGACAGTTCCTTTTAAATTCGTGGGTTTCCTCAATGTCAAGCCGTCTTTGGCTCAGGAGATTGATTATAAGACGGATGATTTTTTGACTAGCATTAGCTATATAAATTTGCCTTTCGCTATGGGTGCAGATAAGGTATATCCAGGCGCTGTGAAGGCTGATATTTTTTACAAAAACATGGAGATTTCCAATACGGGAGTTTTCCAGAATGTTCCTGGGTTTGAGAATTTGGATGGCTATATGGACTGGGCTGTGCGTGCGGATTCTTTGATTAGCGGCAAGCTTGAGCCTAGAAAGCTCGATTCCCTGTATGCTATGAAGAGCATGCTTCCTAAAACGCCTAAGTCTGGTACATGGTGGTCAAGGAACAAGAATATTGTGAGGGTTACCTTGTTTGTGGCAACTGCTGTGAGCACGGGAATAGCTATTTGGCAGAACAATGAAGCTGTTAAAGAGACTGATAGGGCGAGCGTGTATTACGATAATATGGTGAAGATAATTGCAAGTCAAGATTTGGACCCTGACAGTTATAATAGATATAATATAGAGAAAATGGGATATGATGAGTCTGTAAAGGCTGTTCGTTCCAGCGAGAATATGAGAAATGGTTTTTATATTGGAGCAGGAGTGTTTGGTGCTGCATCAATTTTGAGTTTATGTTTTTAGGAGGTTGGCCATGAAAAACTTTCTGGTTTTAGGTTTGTTTGCGGTTTCGCTGGCGATGTTCTTCGCTTGTTCGAACGATGGTTTTGACATAAAGGAGCCTGCGTCTAGGCTTGTATCCTGTATTGTGCAGGAGGGTGAATGCCACATGGTAAGCGCAGAAGTTTGCGCTACTATAGGAGGCTCGATTGGGTTTTGTTTGGCGCCGGCGCTGAGTTCCAGTTCATTGGAATTATTGAGTTCCTCTTCCAGCGAAACTGAACCTGGAGATTTAAGTTCTTCCAGCGAAGCAGAGCCCGGAGATTTAAGCTCCTCCAGCGAAGCAGAGCCTGGGGATTCAAGCTCTTCCAGCGAAGTAGAAATTGGGGATTCCAGCTCTTCCAGCAATGCCGAAATTGCGAGTTCCAGTTCTTCCAGCAATATCGAAATTGTGAATTCCAGTTCTTCTGTTGTTGTATTGAGCAGCAGTTCGAGAGAATCGAATGTACCAGACCCGATTAAAACCGGCAAATTTGAATTTAGGTTTTTCGATTACAGCAGCAATAGCAATAAAATTTATTTCTTTAATAGTAGCAATATGCGCGAGAGTCAAAGCGATAACAATGGGACAGCAGCATCTAGCGGCAAGCTTTTAAATACGCTTGATGTAAGCAATAAAACCGAAGCGGCCTGCGTTGGTGAGATTATTGTTAAAAGTACATTAGGAGGCACTGTCTATGATATACCAAAACGAGGAGAATCTGGTACTGGTGCGGCAATTAACAGAGCTGGCCCACTTATCTCAAAAGCGTATATGATGTGCGATGGAATAGAAAAGGAAATTGCATCTACAGCGGCAGAGGTCGTTGCAAATCCATCTTGGGATGCAAATTGCAAGTTTCCGACTTATGTTGGCATAAATGAAAACATAAGAAATGTGGCTACCCTAAACGATAATTATGGCCGTTGCAACATTCGATATAGTCCGAACAATTACCCCAATACAGCCAGTTCCCCGCCTGCACCTACGACCTTCTCAACAACAGCTTCGTGCACTTCAGGAGTATCTGAATCGAAATCTTGCCAGGGATCGGTGACTGTAGTACAAAATGTTGTATCAACGAAGCCAGAATGTGGTGGTGCGGAGAGTCTTCGTTTTGATGTTCCATCTGGATATTCAGTGCTGGATGTTAATTGTTATAGGCCAGAAGATAACACTAAGCCATCAATTTTAGCTTGCTGGACCGATAATAATACTTCTACATCGTTTACAATTAATGGAACTTCTCGTTCATTTCATAATTTCAATCAATATGATATTCTTGAAGGAGGCGCAAAGGTTGAAGAAGGATTCCGTGCTTTGATTTATAAACAATCTACTGGGAGTATAAGATGCGCAGTATGGTAAAATTCAGTATTGTAGCCGCCGTGATTTTCATGGCATCTTGCACCAGCGATTTGCCGGACGCTCCGGTATATCATATTATTCAGTCTTGCTACTTTCAGATAGGAAATCAAGTCAATTGCAAAAGCCTTCAAGAAGTGAGCGCAGAATTCTGTGCTCAATATGGAAGTGTTGTGTCAAGTTGCGAAGGCCTTTCATTGGTGCCATCCTCTTCTTCAGAGCTTGAGCTGTCATCTTCGTCTTTGGAACAGGAATTGCTATCTTCGTCATCAGAGTCGGAATTTCCGTTGTCTTCATCTTCAGAACTGGAACTGCCATCGTCTTCTTCATTCGAGGAACCCAGCAGCTCCAGCGGCCCGGCATACACTCATTGCTTATTAGGAGGCGTTTGTTATCCTGATGCTGGTGGGATGGTCGCAGACTGTTTGAGTATGGGAGGAGAGCTTTTTGTTGGTGAATGTGGTAAACTATAATAGGTAACGTATGGTTTTAAATTTGAACTTAGTGCTGCTTCTAGCCTTTATGCTTATAAGCTGCTCAGAGGATAAAGAACCTTCTGTGTATGAGCCAGGAGACAATTCTAGTTCTTCTAACGAAGAAGCCGAGATAAGCTCCAGTTCATCCGAAGCCAGTTCATCCAGCATAATTGCATCAAGTTCATCCAGCGCAGAAGTTGACTCCAGTTCATCTGTGGAACTCAGTTCTTCTTCGGAAGAGGAAGTTCGCAGTTCTTCTAGCGAATCCAGCAGTTCTTCCAGCGCTCCAAGTTCATCTTCTGCCAAAAAATATGAGTATTGCGTTTATGCATCAACTGAGTACTGCATGCCTTTCGGTTCAATGGACGAAGGCTCGAAATGTCCTGGCGCAGGAGTGCTAAGTTTTGATTGCCCCTACAGAGAAATAGAAGCAACTGGAGTCTTTGAGTTCACCGGTTTTGATTATGGCACCAATATTTACTATGTGGGAACAAACGTAAGATCTAAAATCACGAATACGCTGGTTGTAACAGGAGCCGAATGCGGCGCAATTACAATAGACGTAACTGGAGGTTCTTCTGCCGGAACAGTTACCGCAAGAGCCATTGCAACATGCGATGGCACGGAAAGGATACTCAGAACCATAACCGCAAGAATGGTTTACGACCCATTTATTCAGGTTCAGTGCAACAATGCTAACGATAGACCTCTTACATTCAAGGTAGGAAAAACAACAGTTGAATTTTCATGCAGCCAGTATAAAGACGATTATTACATAAGCTGCGAAGGCAGTAACAATTTTTCTCTTGAAATTGAAGGTTATTCGTCTAGCCAGATAATAAAAAACGGCGGCGATAACGGCTATAATTTGCCAACGCTTGCAACCGTTCAAGGTCGCTATCCAAAAGAAATTGTGGTAACAGTCTCTGGAAATTCAAGTATAAAATGCGGAATGTGGTAAAATCTTAACCGAATTGTAACTGGAAAGCAAGCATTCTTTAATAGTTGATTTTTAAATTTTATATAAGTTCAACTTAGGAGAACATCATGAAAAAAGTCCTGTTCGCAGCAATCCTTACAGCAGCTTCAATGCTCGCAGCCCAAACAATCATAGGTTCAGATACGGTTTTGCCGCTCTCGCAGCAACAAGCCGAAGCCTTTATGAAAAGCCATAAAGACGCAAAAGTCACTGTTACAGGTGGCGGCAGCGGCGTTGGAATCAATGCCCTGATATCGGGAACAACAGATATTGCGCAATCCTCGCGCAAAATCAAATTCGATGAAAAAAAGAAAATTACAGACGCCGGAAGCAAAGTGGCTGAAGTTGTAGTAGCTTACGATGCCTTGGCCGTTATTGTACACCCAAGCAACAAAGCTATCAACCTCACCCGCGAACAATTGGAAGGCATTTTCACCGGCAAAATCACAAACTGGAAAGAAGTTGGCGGCGCCGATTTGAAAATCGTTCCATACTCCAGAGAAACCTCTTCCGGCACCTACGAATTCTTCAAAGAAGAAGTGCTCAAAAAGAAAGACTACGTTGCAGGCATAATGAGCATGCCAGCTACCGGAGCAATAGTCCAGTCAATCAGCCAAACTCCAGGCGCAATAGGCTATATTGGTCTCGGCTACCTTGACAAAAGAGTAAAAGCGGTCAAAGTTTCATATGATCAGGGCAAAACATTCGTAGAGCCGTCTGTGGCAAACGCCAAAAACGAAACCTATCCGATTGTCCGCCCTCTGATTTACTACTACACAGAAAATAAATCGGGCACCGTCAAACCATTTATAGATTACTCGCTCTCACCCGCTGGGCAAAAGATTGTAAGCGATGTGGGCTTTATAAACGTTAAATAAAAACCTTGGTTAATTCAAAAGCGTTGCGGATAAATTCTTCAACGCTTTTTCTATTTCCCACTCGCTCTTATCATACAAAGCCGCAAAATTGCTAATCGCTCGCACCTGCACAGCTTGAACTCCGTATTCTTTGCAAACTGCGAAAAACGCCGCTCCTTCCATAGTCTCTATTTGAAAATCTTTCCCTCTCGCTTTTCCCATTTCCTCTGTTTTAGTACAGCTTAAAACGGTTGCTCCTTTTACGCGCTTTAATCCCAGACTATCGGTGGCAAAAAATGCATTCGGTTCCCAAGGCAAAAATTCCGGCATGCAATCGCTTTCAACCTCCACCACATCGCCAATGCGTAATCCGCCGGAACGATATGCGCCGGCAATGCCGATTTGAATTGCACGTTTATATGTTTTTTTTTGAAATATTTTTGACAGATTAATTGCAGTTGATAAAATGCCGACTCCAGTCACAATGCCATCTGCACAAACGGCATCTCTCTCCATTTCCGTGGCAAAAACCAGCAGATCAGAATTGTTCAAGGAAGCGCTGGTCATTTGAGGTTAGCAACGAGATTTCCGGTATGTGATGGCGAAGCATTGCTATGCGGTCCAAGCCAAAGCCAAATGCAAAACCCGTGTATTTTTCCGAGTCTATTCCTACATTGTCAAATACGGCGGGGTCAACAGAGCCGCAACCGCCTATTTCCATCCAGCCTGTGCCTTTGCACCTGCGGCAGCCTTTGCCTGCGCAGAAAACGCAGCTAACATCTATTTCTGCGCTCGGTTCGGTGAATGGGAAAAAGCTCGGGCGAAAGCGGGTTTTTGCATTTTCGCCAAAGAGCTTTTCAGCGAAAATTGCCAAGGTTCCTTTTAACTGCGCAAAAGTCACATTCTCGCCCACAACCAAACCTTCGCATTGCTGGAACATAGGAGCGTGCGTTGCGTCTGCATCCACTCTGAACACGTGCCCTAAAGCTATCATTCTAATTGGCGGTTTATTGTTTTCCATGTAATGAATTTGCGTGCCGCTTGTGTGCGTGCGGAGCATTGCGTTTTGCGAGAGATAGAATGTGTCTTGCATATCGCGGCTCGGATGGTCTTTTGGCGTGTTGAGAGCTTCAAAGTTATACCAGTCTGTTTCTATATCGCGGCCCAAATCCACATGAAAACCCATGTTTGCAAAGAAGTCTATTATTTCTTCGCGAATATCGTAGAGCGGATGCGTGCTGCCATGCTTGAAGCCTTCTCCAGGCAGNGAAATATCAAGCTTGCCAACGGAGAGTTTTCTATCCAAAGCGAGAAGCGAGGCTTTTTCCTTTGCCTGTTCAAGAGCATCNGAAACTTCNGCTTTTAATTCGTTTACCTGNTTTCCNAACAAGGGTCTTTCTTCGGCGCTAAGAGAGCCCATTCCTTTTAGCAAATCTGTAACCAGGCCCTTTTTGCCCAAATATTTTAAACGCAAATTTTCAACAGAAGCCTCGTCGTTCAAGTCGGCTTGCGAAAGTTCGCTTTGAAATTGTTCTCTAAGCTGCGGAATCATTGCAAGAATTTAGAAAATTACATCGGCATCCATACCGAAAGAAACAGCAAAGTTACCGCGGCCATTCCCACGCTCACGTTTAGCAAAGACGAAATCTTGCCGTAGCGCCTTTGCGAAGGCACATAGTGCGAATAACTCCACAAATAGTATATTACGCGAATATAATACGCTGCAGAAATAATGGCTAACACAAAAGCTACTATCGCTATGCTCCAAACCATCGGAGTTTCAAAAGAAGCGCTAACAAGGCTTGCGAAAACTCTGAATTTGGCCAAAAAACCCGCCGCTACAGGCAAACCGGCAAGCGATGCCAAGCATATACTTACGCAAACGCCAAGATAAGGTTTCTTGCGCGCTGCGGAGCGCAAATCGTCTAAATGATCGTAATCTGTTTTCAAAAACGCAGAAATGCCAGCCAATGCTCCTATTGAGCCTATTGCATAAGTCAGCAGAAAATAATACGCAGAGCTTAAATCCAATTCAGGCAAGTCTGCAAAATACGGATAACAAAAGCCCAGCAAAATAAATCCGGCATTGGCAACCGCGCTAAACGCTAAAATTCGTTTTACGGAAACTTGCGCCAAACCTGTGATAGCGCCAATCGCAACAGAAGCTACGCCAAGGCACAAGAATAAAATAGCTTCGCGCGCAATAACTATGGAAGCAGAACTGCTGTACAAACCAAGCCACACGGAGCCCAAAGCTAAGAATGCGCCAATTTTCACAACTGCCGCCATATAACCCGTAATTGCAGCAAGCGCGCCTGTGTAAACATCTGCAACCCAGAAATGCAAAGGGAAAGCCCCAACCTTGAACAGCAACCCAAAAGAAAGCAAGAAAATCGCTATCTGATAAAATACTTCACGGCCTGCCAAAACATCGCTGCTGATTAAAGTGCTGCCTGTTGCTCCGTAGAACATGGCCATTCCGTATAAAAATACTGCGCTAAAAGCGGCTCCGCTTATGAAATATTTAAATGCGGCTTCATTGCTCTCATGGGAATGGCGATTCATCGCTACAAGAGCATAAATTGGGAAAGAAGCAAGCTCCATTCCTAAAAACAATGGCATAAAATCTTGGGATAGAACCATCAGCATAATGCCGGCGGCAGAAAGCATGAGAAGCGAATAAGCCTCTCCGCAATCGGTATTCCTGCTTTTCAAAGTATTTTTTAAAGCGCCAGTTCCAATGGTAGCGCACAGAATAATCCCATAAATAAAAGTTGTCTTTACAGAGTTTATAGAAAACAAATTCCATGGATCGCTGAAATCCCCGGAAATTTTTTTAACAGTGTATGCGGCAAAAGCTAAAAAGAAAATATTTATCCAGGGCAAAGTTCTGTGCCTGGCTTCATGGCTTGAAAACGACTCGGAAATCAAAGCGACTATTGCACCCACAGAAAGCATGATAACAGGCAAAAGAATTTTCAAATCATAAAAAAGAGAGGCTTCACTGTTCATCGTCATTTTCCTCCAATTTTTCGTTTTCCAAACTGTCATTTTCCGTTGCAGATTCTATGCTTTCCACATTCAATAAAGATTCCAAAAACTTCTCGAATTCCTGCATTTCCATTTCGGTTAAAGTTTCGTTTTTCTCCTTGGTTTCAAAAGAATCCAAAATAGGGGCAGGATGCAAACCGAAGTAAATAATTAAAGCCATAATAGGAACCGCTGTTATGCCTTCATATTTGGAAAGCGAAATGCCAGTTCTGGCTGGATTTTCCGGGATAGGCCCAAACAGCACATTTTTGATTAGCCTCAACATATAAGCCGCTGAGCATACAATGCATATACCGCCAATCACGCCGAACAACGGAAGACCGGAATTGAACAGGCCCTGCAAAATTAAAAATTCTCCGACAAAGCCTACAGTGCAGGGAACCGCAACCGCCGCAATGCTCAAGAAACCGAAGATGGAAGCAAAAACCGGATTTGTAGAAGCAAAAGCTCCGAAGTTTTTTATATTCGTGCTGCCTGTCCATTTCTGCGCAATGCCGCCAAAGAAAAAGAGACCGCCGGCTGTTAAACCGTGCCCCACCAGCATAACTGCAACGCCTGCGTTCACAATTTCGTCAAGGCAAAATAAACCAGCCAGGGCCAAGCCCAAATGAGACATGGAACTAAATGCCAAAAGTCTTTTGATATTAGTTTGCATCAGCGCAAGAGCTGCCCCGTAAAGAGCGGAAAAAAGCGCAACGGGAATTAAAAGAAGTTTATAGTCAACATTGAATATTGGAATTGTCCAGATTGCAAAACCAAAAATTCCAACCTTTGCCATTGCTCCGGAAAGAATTGCGGAAAGCGGATAAGGAGCTTCTGTATAGCTTATGCCTTGCCAACTATGAAATGGAAACACTGGAGTTTTTACTGCAAATGCAATTGCAAACGCTGTAAACAGAGAAGTCTGCGTAGCTGCGGGCAAGGTTTTCAAAGTCTGGGCCAAAACACCTATATCATCGCTGCCTGCTTTCAGTATCAAATACCATGCGGCAAAGAGCAATGGTATTGATCCGGCCAAAGTATAAAGAGAGAAAGTTACAACAGCGCGCCGTCTTTTCAAGCCTCCGTACAAAGCTATTATAACCGCTGTTGGCAAAATCATAGCTTCAAAGAAGAACAAAAACTGCACTAAATTTTTTGCAGACAAAAATGCCCCGATTATGGTTCCTTCCAAAGTCAGAATGCCCACTGCAAATTTCTTTACCCCAAAACTCAATGCATCTCTGAAATAAGCGAAGGCCAAAAAACACAGCAAAGAAGTAAGCCATGCCATCCAAAGCGAAAGCCCGTGCCCATACAAAGAGAAACCAAAATCAACTTCCAAAAAAGAAAACCAAATGCGATTCTCGGTATGCTGACCGCCTGCAAAAATAAGCGCAGTTGCCAAAATAAGAGGTATGGCCGCAAAGGAAAGACCGAGTCTAAACGAAGAATTTACGTCTCTAGAAGACGAAGCCAGCATTAAGCAGGAGCAAACAAAGGGCAATATGAGCAGAAGCGATATTAACATGAACTTCACCTAATAAAAAATACCAGCCAATAAGCCAAAATGACAGAACTAACTACACTCAAAGCGAGCTGCACGCGTAATTTGTTTGCCTGCATAAATCGCAGGCCTTCTGCGCAAATGGTCGGGATCGCTCCTATAGTTATAATAGTTATGCGCAAAAATTTATTTATCCATTCAAAAATAAACATGAAAATGCGAGCAGGCAAAACTCCGCACACATGATTCAAAGTGTCAAACAGCAAAGTCCATTTTTTGGCAAAGCCTGTAAGCTCATTGTGCCCTGGGTATCTTGGAATTTTTTTGCGGAAATAAAACCATGCAAACGAGGCTCCTATTAAAAGCGCCGCCGAGCATGAAATGGCCGTAAACAAGCTAGCGTGTTCGTCTGAAATTGGTGCAAAACCTGCAAATATGCAGCCTATAGCCAAAATCCACATCGGAAACTGCATTACAAACGGAGACTCATGAATATGATCCGCAGCGTGCTGAGAACCTCTGAATTTGCCAAAGAATACCAATACCATCAAACGGGTCATGTAAACAGCGGTGAGCAAAGCTGTGAAAAGCGCAATATAATATAAGAAAGGCACTACGTAAAGCGTTTCCAAAATCAGATCCTTGCTATGAAAGCATGCGAGTCCGGGCAATCCTACCAAGCTGGCCCATGCAAGGAGCATAATGAGGAATGTTGAAGGAAGCTTGAACGCAAGCCCGCCCATTTTGCGAATGTCCTGCTCTCCGCCCAAAGCATGTATAACCGAGCCGGCGCCTAAGAACAGAGCGGCTTTTGTGAAAGCATGCGTGAACACATGGAAAATAGCCACGTCAAATGCGCCTGCGCCAGCAGCCATAAACATAAAGCCAAGCTGCGAAACTGTGGAATAGGCCAAAACCTTTTTAATATCGTGCTGAAGCAAGCCTGTGATAGCAGCCCAAAGAGCTGTGCCTATAGCTATCAAAAGCACCAAAATCATCACCTCAGGAATTTCGAGGAAAAGCGGCGAAAGCCTTGCCATTAAATAAACACCTGCTGTCACCATTGTAGCCGCATGTATAAGAGCAGAAACAGGAGTTGGGCCTGCCATAGCATCAGGAAGCCATGTTAGCAACGGTATTTGCGCGCTTTTTGCGGTGCAAGCAAAGAAGAAAAAGAGCGCAGCCAACGCAAATAATCCATAGATTCCCTTGAATTCCAAATCCAATTGTTCTTTCAAATATCCTTCTAAAATCTCATAATTCAAGAGAGCGGTTCCGCCCAAAGCGATAATGGTAAACATGCCGAGCAAAAAGCCTATGTCTCCAATTCTGTTTACCAAAAAAGCCTTGTTTGCCGCTTGGCAGTTGTGCCAATCCTTATTCCAAAAGCCCACAAGCAGGTAAGAACAAAGCCCCACGCCTTCCCAGCCCAAGAATGTGAAGGGCAGGGAATCGGAAAGCACAAGGATTATCATTGAGAACAGGAACAAATTCAAATAGCTTAAGAATCTGGCGTAGCCCTCGTCGTTTTTCATATAGCCAACAGAATATAAGACTATCAAAGAGGTTATGCCCGTAACGAACAGCAACATTATTTCGGTTAGGGAGTCGAATAAAAAGCCGAAAGTTACTTGAAAATCGCCTATGGCAATCCAGTTGCCCAAGGTCTCTTTATAAATAATGCTTTCTGGCATGTCTGCTGCAAATATAACTGTTGCTATAAAAGAGAGAAACGGAAAGAAAACGGCAAGTGCGCCAATATAACCTTCATGCGCAGGCTGGTTGTTATTTGCGCGAGCAAGGGCTATTGCCCCAAGCGCTATGGCGCCCAGCAAAGGAAAAAAAGGTATTATCCACAAAGGAATCTGCGTGGTCATGAGGAGGAATTTAGAAAAATGCCGGGTCCATATTTAAACAGCAAAAGAATTCGGGCCTATGAAAATCAGGCTTTGGAGTTTTTATTGGAAATGCGGAAAGCCAGTGAGGCTCCTCTGCAAGGTCTGCGCATTTATACAGATTGCCGTCCAGCTGGAATACATTTAAGCTTTGGTCTGCACCCAGCAAAGAAAATGGGATTTCCACCGATAAATTCCACCTGTAAAAATGGTTATCCATGGTTATTCCGCTCGGTTTTCTTATTATCTGTGCATATTCTTCTTTTGAGATTTGCTTTCTGTTCTTTCTGTCTTTGCCTCGCGCCGCATAACACACGCCTTTTGAATTGAATTCAAAATTAGCATACGAGTTGCTCTTGTCCAGCATTCTCAGAAAGACTTCCACGCAAGAATCTTCGCAAACGTTCTCGCCGTCTAGTTCTTTCTTTTGGCAAAAACAACTTTGGGCTTCCCTAACCCCAAAATCCACCACCACGGACTTTCCGCAAATTTCGACAGTTGCACCCACTGAAACAGATGGGGATCTTTTCCATTCATGTCTTAGGTAAAATTGCTGCATACAGAGGAAAATAGAATTTTTTTATCCGCTCATAGCCTTGCACTATAAGGTCAGGAAGTTGAAATTTGGATAAATTTTCAGTAAAAATCATATGCTATGGTAAAAGCAAATATCCAAGGAGATTCAATTGTGCCGTATTTATCCAATTTTGTCAAATAGTAAATGCCCCTGAACCCCATGCTGAAATCGCTGAAGCGCAATCCTAATCCGAGGACAAGCCCATGATCTTGTTCCACTCTAAAGTCGGAAAACTCGTCTTTAAACAAATTGCCATTGCTGCTTACAGTCGCATTGGCTTTAACTGGAAATCCCCACTGAAATCCTGCTTCAAGATAGCCTCCTTCTCTTGGCCCTAGTCTAAGCAAAACAGGAACATTTATTGTATTGCTGGATATTGCAACTTTTGCAAAACCAGACTCGTAATAAAAGTTACTGTTCATGTGACTGTAATTTGATTCTGCGGCAATAGCTATTATGTCGGTGAACCAAATATTCAGAGTTAATCCAATGGATTCTAATTCACCGCTGCAACGCCATTTTGATTTTTTCATTTCATCGTAATTTGCGTAAGACACATCGAACAATTCCGAACCCAGCCTGCCAGTCATAAAAGGTCCTCCCAATATTAAGCGCGCTCCAAATTTTATCGTACGCATACGCTTGCTCATTTCCTCTTCATGCTCTCTCCAGGCAGTCATTCTAATTTGCTCCATCCTTTGCTCTTTCTCAGTTTCATTCAGCCATTTATTTTCATAATATGTATATACATCAGCCTTTTTATCTTTTATATTATAAGAATCAATAAAACCCGCAGGGAAAGAAGATTCGTCTATAACCATATTTGCACCTATTGTTATGCTGGTCAATTCAGCATTTCTAAACGCTCCGTTGCCAATGGAAATAACCGGGTCTCCCCAAATAGCATTTGGAATAACAAGCTCTGCCGTTTGAGCATTTCTGCTAGCAAAACCCTGTATCTCGCCTCTTGCGAATTTAAATCTATCATTCGCATCAGCTTCGTATCTGGCAATGGCTCGTATCTGCAGAACGCCGTTTATAGCCGCAGTCTCTGCGTCCGTGCCGTTTACGCTGGCAACCCGTATGGTCAAGTTGTCGGTGATGTCATTTGCTCGGACATTTTGAAAATTCAGAGTTTTCCTGTCTGGCGATGACATATTGATGCCAGGGCGACCGCCCCAGCTTAATCCCCAAGAACCTCCTGTTTGCAAAGTTTGCCTGCCAATAACCTTGTTCTGATTGTTCACAAGCTCAAAAACAACGGAAAAGTTCTTGCGCCGCTCAGCAAAAGCATTCAATTCGGTAACGCCGCGGTGCGGCCAGCGACCCAGTTCCCAGACATCTTTTCTTCCAGTTGCATTCAAGCCATCGTACACAGCCTGCAATGCGCGCTCTATAGAAAGAGTCCAAACTCCGCTGCCATACAAATAGGTTTCCGTGCTTATGTTCACAGTTTCGTTCTGGTAATTGACCGCTCCCTGCTTGATATTGTCCAAGTAGAACAGGGTATATGGCATGGACTCCGTCTTGTTGAAATTATCGAAAAACCGCTCTGTCTCCTTGAGCCGCTCCACCCATTCTTTTCTCCACGCTATATCGTTGCGCACATTGTCGCCAATGCTGCCGCCGAAAATATTGGCATTAAGTATTGAAGATCTATTCACCGCCTGCAGCAAAGATGGATCAAAGGTTGCAGCCTGAAAATAGTAGCTAAGCGCCGCAACTTCGGTTCCCTGTCTCTGGGCCATAATGCCTCGCGCAAGGGCCGTTTTCGCTTTCGCCTGGTTTTCGGTTGCCGCTCCTGAAAGTTCTTCCTGTGCTTTTGCCGTGAGCGTAACTCCCATTTTTTGCATCAAGTCAAGCGAGGCTCTCCGTATGCCCGTCAGGTTGTCCAGTTCCCAGAAAGTGAAAGTCTCCGAATATGAGGCTATCGTAATTTTGTCGGAGGTTCTGGTGACGTTCATTTGAAGATGGTATCCAGTTGGTGTTTTGGTTATTTTTCCGCTCATAAAGTGGGTGGTAGGCGATAATTGCCCCAGATCCTGTCTTTCCTCGGCATTGCCGCCATAGTGTTTAGAGTGCAGTTTGTCATATATATCATCAAGGCGTTCCCAGTCAAGCACGGAGAAACCTGAGTAATTAGAGAAGTTGCCGACAAGCTCGCTTTGTATCAATGCGGGAAGATGGCTCTGGTTTGCCGCAAGACCAGTTGCTTGCGGAGCAAATATGGTAATGCTAGCTTCTTTCTGAAGCCGCATTTTCATGCTGATTGTCTTTTGCAGAAAATCTTTCTCTTTCGCTCTATATGAACTGTCGCTTTCCACCATCAGCAATAGAAACCCCCAGTTGCCCGCTTTTTTAATAGAACCTTCTACGGCATTGATTTTATCCAGAGCCATCTCTTTTTTGTCCTGCTTTGCCAGAAGTTCAGCCATTGCGAATTCTTTTTCTGCAAGAGAAAACAAGGAGCTTATATTGAACTTGTAAAAATCCGCAAGGTCTTTCTTTTTAACGGCTGCGAAACCGTACAGCATGGCGTTTTTCTTGTCAAAGTGGGAGCTAGTTTCCATTTTGGCAAGAGCGACATTGCTGGTGCTTATTATTTCTTGTATGTATTTCATGTCTATTGTTTCGGTAACGTTTTGCCCAGTCTGTTTTTGCGTGCTGGTATTTTCAATGGCAGACACGCTCTGTATGTTGACTATTATGCTTTCGGAGAGTTTTTTCTGGGCATCTTTTTCTATCGCTTCGTATTTTTCTTTGCCTGGACTGTTGGAAGCATTGTCCCTAGAAAATCCCGTGTACCATTCAGAGCTTGGGTAGCGTGACAAGCGCCATTCGTCCTGTATCCATAGCGGTCCAGATTCTTGTGATTGGCTGGGTTTGAGTTTTGCGAAGAGGGGCTGTGCTTTTTCCCTTATAGTTCCGAGCAATCCTTTTGCATCATGGCTTTCGGCTACGAAGCTTCCAATCATGCTGCCGCTTTTGGATTCGTAGAGCTCGACCGTCAGCGCAAGCATTCCTTGAAGCATACCTATAGAACCCTGGGTTATGTATTCTGCGTCTATTGCCCTGCCGATTTCTATGGCGGAAGCATCGGAGAGGCGCAGAGCTTCTTCGGAGTCAGGTGGTATAAGTTGCAGGATGTTGTCTCTTGTCAGGATTTTGTATGCGTTTTGCGGCAGGGTTTCTCGGGCATGCGTGCGGAGCTCGTCGGTGAGGTGGCGGTATTCGGAGTGGGAAAGTTCTACTTCTTCGCTGGTGGGGATTATTTCCAGAATGGCGACTGTCGCTGCCGCATGAATTACATGAGCAGCGATTAGTATTATTGGTAGAATGATGTTCAGGGGCATTGCTTGTTAGTTAAATGGTCGCGAATTTCTTGTAGGTTTTTGTCCATATTCAAGATTGTGGCCAAGAGACCTCCAAAAATTAAAGCAGAGATTACGCCGATTAATAATCCGATATTAAACCCGAGTATCCCGTGCTTAAAATCACTCCCTATAATTGCTCCGCCAATGGTGCAACCAATTATATCAACAAAAAGCAAAATGCTAACGAATTTGCGGAATATTGTTCTTATCAATTCAAGCATGATAACCTCCAAGGTTGATTTGGTTACTGGAAGCAAGCTTGTCGCTTGCGGTGAATGTTGCTTTCATAGTGCATCTCCTGTTTTTCCCTTTTGGTTGCCACACCAAACCCCTAGGGAGTCGGTGTTTGGGTGGGTTGCACGGTTCTGTGCAAATTTCATCATCTTTCGCAAGGTTCTTTAGATTTAGCCACATAATTATCTGCACATTTTTTCTGATCATTTGCATTTTTGGCTGTTTTTAAACATTCAACATAAAGGGTTTGATCTTTTGTAGCTTTGGCTCTTATTTTATTAACATCACACGCTTTTACAGTATTGTTCTGGCAGAATTGCGATTGTGGAACGTAAAATGCATTGCCACATTTTGGGAAAAGTGTATTTGAATGACATACATGTGTTTCGGGATTATATTGCTCATTACCGCATTTAGCAGAAACTTTATTATTATTGCACTGATGCATTTGAGGGTCAAATGGCTTGTTACCACAGGTATGCGTTGTGCCATCTGCAGTGCGGCAATGGTGCGTTTCTGGATTGTATGCTTTCCCACCGCATTTCATATGAACACTTTTGTCTGTATGGCAGAATTGCAAATCAGGATTATATGGAGAATTACTGCATTTGACATAAACTTTTTTGTCGGTATAGTGGCAGAAATGCGTTTCGGGATTGTATGGCAGCTCGCATTTAAGATAAAGATTATTGTCCGTATGGCAAAAATGCATTTCAGGATTGTATTGTATATTACGGCATTTGTTGTAAACCACATTAAGATAACAGAACTGCGTTTCAGGACTGTATGAAATCGCACATTTGATGTAAGCTTTATTATCCGTATGGCAAAAATGTGTTTTGGAGTCGTAGGCTAAATCGCATTTTGTATTTGCGATACTTTCTACTTTGTTGCGAATCTTTTTGTCCGTATTGCATGTTTGCAGATCTGGGTTGTATTGCAAGCCGCCGCATTTGTCATAAACTTTATTGAGATAGCAAAACTGTGTTTTTAGATCATAAGACTCATCGCATTTGAGATATACTTTTTTATCTGTATGGCAGAACTGAGTTTCGGGATCATATTGCTCATCGCCACATCTTTCATAAATCTTTTTGTCGGTAAAGCGACAAAAATGCGTTTTTGGATTATACGAATCATCGCATTTGAGATAGGCTTTTTTATCTGTATGACAGAACTGAGTTTCTGGAAA
Organism: Candidatus Fibrimonadales bacterium; assembly: GCA_009788135.1. GTDB lineage: Bacteria > Fibrobacterota > Fibrobacteria > Fibrobacterales > Fibrobacteraceae > Fibrimonas. Next base: position 2,726 of record WQSA01000011.1, on the reverse strand, counting down.
ATATTGAAAATCACCACATTTGGCATAAATCTTTTTATCAGCATAGTAGCAGAAATGTGTTTGCGGATTGTATGGCTTGTCGCAAATTAAGTAAGCCTTGTCCGTATGGCAGAAATGTGTATCGGGATCGTATGGCTTATTGCCACAGCTATGTGTTGTGCCATCTTTGCTGCGGCAGTAATGAGTTTCTGGATTGTATTGCAAATCACCGCATTTGTTATAAACTTTGTCCGCATGACAAAAATTATATTCAGAGTTGTAAGTTTTATCGCCGCATTTGTCGTAAACGCTATTTGAACGACATATCTGAGTTTCTGGATTATAGGGCTTAGTGTTGCATTTGTCATAAAGCTTTTTATCCGTATGGCAGAACTGTCTTTCTGGATTGTATTGCAAATCACCGCATTTGTCATAAAGTTTTTCTTCATAATTTTCATTACGGGCTGTGACTCTATGCGTTGTCTTATAACAAAACTGTATTTCAGAATTATAAGTCTTTCCGTCACATTTAGCCGTTTTAATATCCAAAAGTTCCATATCAAAAATAAATAATGCATAAGCAGGATTGTTCAAGAGAATATATTCAAATTGCTCCTCGCCAAAGTAAAGATTACCTGGAAGCCAGGCTTTAACTTTCTCGCCTTTTTTCATTAAAAGTAACACTTCTGTATAGCCTAAGGATAGCCGATTTTTACTTAGAACCATGGTTGCAGGCTGATTTTGCTCATGGGTACTGCCCATTTTTGTGCCATCTAAAAGTGTATGTATGTAGTGGAATGTTACAGTATCTCCTTCTTTGGCTGTGTCACCGGAACCCTTGGTTAATATTTTGTATTGCAGACCGCTTTTTGTGCTAACAACGCCCGCTGCACTTTTATTTTTTTGTAAAAATGAGCTTGCTTGTTGCTTTGCTTTTTTCCTATTGTTTTCCATTTCCAATGAATCTTTTACAAGATATGATCTTTCCGCTTCTTTAGTTAGAACTTGCAGCTTGCCATCTTTATAACTTTCTATTTTTTTTATTATATATCTTCCATCAAGCTCGTTATAATGACCATATTTCCATATTCCGTCTTTATTGCCGTTCTTGTAATATCCAACCTCAGAATAACCATCATTGCCTCCTGTATATTTACCATGCCTCTTCCCATTTTTCATTTCGTATGTTGAAACAGCATGACAATCGTGTACGTGCCTAGCCGTTCCAGAGTACGGAGTATTCGTCTTTGGATGATAATAAATATCGCCTTTTTTAACCAGCATCTCAGAATCATTAACCGTTCCGCAACCTTGCCCCTCTGGGAGGTAATAAATTGACTGGCCAAAACATACCGTTGGCAATAAAGCAATCGCTGCTATCAAAATAAACGTTTTCATTTTGAACCCTCCGTTTCTTTTTTCGTTAACCAAGTAGCACCAAGAGGATTATATAGAATCAATGTTTTTCCATCTTTTGAAAAAACATAATCTAACACAAAAGTTTTATTACTACTAGAGTAACGGGATTCTGATTCCGAAGACATAATTACTTTGTCTGAAAAAAATGCACATTTAAAATCCGAGTGCCCACTTTTCCCAGTTCCATCTGGATTAACAACATGAATTTTACCGTTCTCATCTTCCCAAGTACCTATAGCTCGCTTATCAATAGTAATAGCTGCTGTTGTACTGTTACCTTTGCCGCTTTTTTCAAAACAGGAAACTGTGAATGCCAAGGCAAGCGTAAAGATTGCCGCTAATGTGAATTTTGAAAACATTGTTTTCATTGTGTTACTCCTATGTTTTTCCCTTTTGGTTGCCACGCCAAACCCCTAGGGAAGAGGAGTTTGGGTGGGTTGTGACTCTTAGCTACCTCATTTGGCTATTATATTTCTTCCTATGCAACGATGCGTTGCTGGATTGTACGGCTTATTTACGCACGAATATGTATTGCCATTTGTGTGACAGAAATGCGTTGCTGGATTGTAGATATTTCCGCTGCATTTATTTGAAGCAGAACTATTGCTGTCGCATGATTGCGTTGCTGGATTGTACGGTTTGTTATTGCANGAATATGTTTTACCATCTGTGTGGCATAAATGCGTTGTTGGATTGTANATATTTCCGNTGCATTTATTTGAAGCAGAACTATTGCTGTCGCATGATTGCGTTGCTGGATTGTACGGTTTGTTATTGCAAGAATATGTTTTACCATCTGAGTGGCATAAATGCGTTGTCGGATTGTATATATTTCCGCTGCATTTGTTTATAATCTGATTACTATTGTAGCAAAATTGCATTTCGGGATTGTATGGAGCTCCATTGCAAAAGAATTCTTTTACCCTGTCAGCATGTGCAGTGTCAGAGATATTTTTTTCGTCAATACCAGCTTCAGCAACAATAGTATCTTTCACTTCTTGTCTGTTTTCTTCTATGCTTGGTTTCTCTTCAACTTTATAACTCTGTTCCATGTTTTCTTCTGGAGTTTCTATACAACTTGACCAATTTGATGCTGCTTTATTAAGCTGAATTGCGTATTTTTCACTTTTATCAGCGCTGGTTGTTGTACTAGTTGTACTAGCTGTACTAGTTCTCATGCCTACAGATCCCGCCATAGCTCTACCAATAGCTTCAGCTCTAGCGTTGCTTTGAGCTTCAAATTGTTCTGCCCGCTGTTCCGCTGCCTGCTTGTGTGGCAAAAGTTCTCTCATAGCTCTTGCCGCTTCTGGGTGTTCTTGCACAAGCCA
>WQSA01000010.1 GCA_009788135.1 Candidatus Fibrimonadales bacterium | reverse complement strand
GCCGCACAAGCAGTTAAACAAAATAAAGCCTTTACTTTAATAGAAGTAATGGTAATAATCATTATAATAGGCATACTTTCCGGGCTTGCTTATGCAAGTCTTATGGAGCTTATTTCCATTAACAGGGCCAAGGAAACCGCTCAAACAATGCGCTCTTTCGCAGAACGAGCCATAGCCGAGGGCAAAAGGCTGGGAAAGGATGTGGAAATAACGGTAAACGGCAACAGCATAAAATACGCCATAAAAGAGGGAAACGCGGAAATTGAGCAGAAAACCGAGCTTTTGAGCGACGGTTTCAGCAAGTCTTCGGCATCTCCCAATTGCATGGGGGAATTGGGGGATTTTCAAAACAGCGCAGTATCAGAGTTCAGAATTGGCACATCCGGAATAGCCGGGAATGGGTATTTTGCAGCCTGCGGAGCCAACGGTTATTGCGGGGCCGCCGTTAAAACAAAAAACAACAATGCCTTTGTCGCTTGCATAAAACGAGCCAAATCTCTTGGCTGGGAGAGGCTATGAGCAAGAAAAGCGGCTTTGGTTTAATGGAGGTGATGGTAGCTGCCGTGGTTTTGGCCTTTTTGATAATTGGCCTAAATCTTTTGCAAATGGGCAACCGCGAGGCTATTTTAAGGGTTAGGGCCAGAGATGCGGCAAACTTGGTTGCGCAGCACGTTTTGGACTCGCTTGGAGCCATAGGCATAAACTCGCTTGCAGCGGATGGCGATAACATGGTTTTCAGGAAGCCTGGGTACAAGGCTCCGGAATCTAAGCTCGATATAGCTTTCGATGTAAAAGTCGCGCTTTTGGACAGCACCTATTCAGCAGACAGTACAGGCTTTACGGTAGCCAGCTCTGCGAAGGCGCAAAACATATATGCGAAAAACCTTGAAGCTACGGTTTCCTGGATGCATAAAAATTCAACGCAATCTATAAAGATGGCCAAGGTGGTAAGATGAAACGCGGCTTCACTTTAATAGAGCTCGTTGTTTACATGGCGATTCTCGGCTTTATAATCGTTGTTGCAGGGCGCGTGTTCGGCGATTCCGCAATTATGCGAGTACGCAGCCAGAATATGCTCAAAAGCGCCGAGGTTATAGGAAGCGTGTCCAAATTGCTCAAAGAAGATATTTCGCAAATGGGAGTCAAAGCCTGGGGGCTAAGCTCTGCAAGCTCGCTCAACGTAAGAGACAAAGTATATTGGGATGCAAACGCCAGCGATTATTCATCTTATGTTCTTTACAAAGCTCCTCAAAGCGAAAATTTCGACAGCTTGGTATTTAAAAAAGCGGAATTCAACGAAGCGGGCAATTTCCTCGGCGTAAGAAAAGTTGCCTACTGGGTGGAAAACAGCAATCTATACCGCAGTTGTAGCACAATAGACGGCAATGCAGACAGCATTTGCCCTGAAAATGGTTCTCAAATTTTGATAGCGACCAATGTGAGGAAATTCGTTTTGACCCCATCAAGGCCGGGAACGCTGAATAGCGAAGATACTCTTTTTGCTCCATTCATGTTTCCAAACTATTGCTTTGCCAAAAGAACGTCGGGTACCGATGTTAGCGAAAACATAAATGTAGCTGGCAACGGCAGCACGGAAATAGCAGTCACGGGATTTTCTGCGCAAAATAATAAAAACCAAAAGTATTTCAACCAGATATATCTTGTGCAAGATGCAGTAACCGCTTGGGAAAATTGCATAGGAATGGATTTTGACAAAGACGATACTTATGCAGTTGAATTTAAAATGCCGCCTTTGACAGCCCTGGACAACGACAGGGATTCTGCCAGCACGCAGCTTTTGCCCGGAAAGGACCATATTGCGGTTGGCATAAGGAACAAAAGCGGCAATCTTCCGCCTGGTGCACCTTCCGATGTTTTGTTCTATCCTCCGCAGTCCAGCGATGCAGCGGAAGTAAAAAGATACGCCGAATTTGCAATCAGCAGAGACATAAAAAATGCTTGCCTCGCCATAACCTTTGCTTTTTATTCTCCTAAAGCGAGCAGAGGCAAGCTGCGTTTCAAAGAGTTCTCCGTGTATCGCAAAGCAGACGAAGCCTTTCATTTTCCTAAAAACGTAGCGGATTACGGGCCAAAGGAAAAAGTCAAGGCTTTCGAGCTTGCCATGGAAGTTGAGTTCAACGGGGAGGCTTCGAGCGCCAATTCGGTAATAACAACCCCCAACAATGGCATAAGAGCGGTTGCTTCATCGCAGTCGCAAGGAGGAGTGCAATGAAGCGAGGCATATCTTTAATTGCAGTGCTGATGTTCATGCTAGCAGCCACAACTGCGAGCGTTGTTGTTTTCCGCATAATTGGCGCGGAAAATTTTTCCAGCGGCGCCCGTCTCAAAGCTAGCGAAGCCTATCAGGCGAGCGAGAGCGGATTGGACGCTGTGCAGAGCTGGCTTGGCAACCGCGCTCCGGACGTGGGCGCGCTTATTGGGAAATATGTTTCCGAGGGAAGAAAGCCCATACATATGACAGGCGATGTGAATGTGCTCGGAAATGTCGGGAACAACGGCAATAAGAACTTCGATGTTTACTTGATGGGCGTTGACGAGGGTGTTAATCCCAAAAAACTCAAGTTTCTGAGCATTGGCAGGGGAAGGGACAAGTCTCAGGTTAGCCAGACTGCTTTCTTTACGGTTGACGGTCTTTACAAGATGTATATGAATGTTGAGGGCAACAAATGCATAGCGGAAACTGATTTTAGCGATGCCGTTTTTGGAATTGTAGGGACCAACACGCAGTCGAACTGGAGTTCAGGTACCATAAAAAGCGAGAATTACACAGCGAGCCAAATACGCACGGTTGACGATTTTATAGCTGCTGGCAATGTGACTTTGGTTTCCGGAACATGGATAGGCGTTGATTCCGCTGCTTTTGCAAGCAATCAGAATAAATGCCCCGCTGATATGTCAAAGGCGGGAGATTCTTATATTGCAGGCGATTTGATGGGAGACCAGCTTACATTCTGCGGCAATGTGTATATAGGAGGCAAGGTTAGGGTTAATGGTACAATGACCGTTCACGGAGATTTATACGTAGCAAAAAATATAGAGCTAAACCACAATCTTACTGTCAATGGAAATTTAACCATAGGCGGAAATTTTTCTTTGTTGCAAAATGCATCTTATAATTTAACTGTGGGGAAAGATTTGCTTATGCTGCCAAGAACGAGCGGGACCCCGACATTTGCATCCGGAAATGCCTCTGTTGAAGTAAAAGGGCGCGTTTGGCTGCCCCAAAATGCGGTTTTAACTGGCAGCAATCTTAAATTTGCGACAAATACAAGCTCTGCGTCTCCCAATCATCTTTTTTTGGAGGGAGTATCGCCTGCCGATCTAAAATGCTGGTATGCAAATGCTGCCTACTTTACATCCCCAAAAGGCTGCACGGTATCTCCACCGGGTACTTCCTATGCAGGCAAAGTTGCGGAAGCGACCAAGCTGGATGATTTGAGAAAAAGATTGGATGAAGACAATAAAGTTATAGAACCTCTTATGCTGCCCCCGACCACGAAAAATGAATGGCTTGGACAAGCCAATACCTTGCTGGAGGCCGCAAACAACACTACCGTAAATTCCAGCGGCGTTCCCCAGGGCAACACGATACCAGCAGATTGCGTTCGTTTGCTTAAAACCAAAGAAGGCGCAACAGGGCCTAATATTTCAGACAATAAATACCTAAATGCATATTGCAAATCCACGAATCTGGGATCTTGCAGCGCGGAGCAATTCGTAAATTATCTGGGCACTTGTTACAGCCAATTGGCAGCCCAGGAATGCGCAAACGCAAACCCTGCATACTTGTACAAAGGTGGCGATGGTCAGTGCTATTTGCCAGTAAAGCTGGCGCTTAACCAGTCTGCGGTGGATGGCAGCAGAAAAATCAACGGAAATTTTATCTTTATATTTGATCCTAAACCGAGCGTGCTGCGATTGCCTTCCACAACGGATGCGTCAAAAGTTTTAGTCTATTTGCCTCAGGGAGCAGTCAAGTTTGAGGCCAACGGCGTAGAGGGCAACTACTTTATTTTCTCGGAAGGCGATATAGACGAGTCTGCGGGCAATGGCCGCATAAAAGGCACAATTTATATGGCAAACAACAGCAAAATCGGAAATATAAAAGATACGAGAATCACATTCAACCAAGATTTGTTCCAATCTTTGCTGAGCGCAGGAATTGTAAGCAGCACCAATACGAATTCCAATCCGGAAGATCCTTCCTGCCAACCGCAAGTCATTGAAGACCCCTACTACATTCCTGTTTCCAGCCGCCTTTCCGTAAAGCTGGAAAGCAAAGGAATAACCAGAGAAAAGGAGCCTTCCGGAGCAAACAGCTTTTCATCTTTGAGCAAAAGCATACTTGTTATGCCGCGCGTGGTTCGCCTGGCTAGAAACGATATAAAACAAGCGGGAGATTTCCGCAAATTCTATGCATATATGTATTTGAATGGCGCTAAGGAAAGCGATACATCCAAAACCGAGCCTAGCTGCGAATTTATTGGTAATTCTACGCAAGGAGGGGCATTGCAAAAAAGCGGAACCGTAAATGAAAACGGTTTTTATAGATGCGTATTTGCAAATCCGCCTATCCCTCATTCGAATTTCTATGTAAATGTGGCTGGCCAAGGCGGGATGCCAGAAATACAAATAACTCCGATAACCAAAGATATTCCAAAATTCAAAATAGGCGCTTCCGGCGAAGAAGGCTGCGAAAGAATAAGCTTAACTGCAGACGAAGCGAATTCTACGGAAGCCTGGAGAGTTAATGTATCCGTGAAAAGCGGCGGGTATTTATGGAATGCTGCTCGCATTAGCACCAGCAGTTGCAACGATGGCAATATAACTTCCGGCTGGACTTGCTACATTCCGAAAGGGCAGAAATCAGCGGAGGTTTTGAAAGTTTGCCCAACAGTTACCGAACAATCGGGCGGAAAAAACAGAGATGCGCAAATAGTTTTGGAAATAAAGCAGAGCGATCAGAATGGCTATGCGATTGACTATAGCAGAAGCACAAGTTCCATAAACATACATACAGAAGAAGCCATGGTATATCTGGATCCTCCTATTGCAACATATGTTGACTGCCCGTTTAGACCAGAAATATGGGCTAATGTCAGCTGCATGAATTACAAACTGGATTTTGACAATATGCGCTGGAGCTGCGAAGTGGGAGCGGCAGCCACTTTGAATATAACGCCGGGCGATGCTTGCAAAGAAAAAGTTGAAGGCGTAAAAGCGCTGACTGTGAGCAGCACTGAATCATTAAATCATTTCACAGCGGGTCTTGAATGGAAGTCTTACACGGTAAACGTTGCAAGCGGTTCATTGTCATTTTCGGCTTCAAACGTACATATTCCGCAAAACGAACGCTCCAGCAACGGATATGCGTCTTCGTTCAAAGTTTACCACGGGGCAAATTATTCAATTGCATCTGCAGCGCCAGCGGTATTTACATGTTCGCCAAATGTTTGCACTCAAACCAGCGAAACAAGCGTAAGCATGCTCCCAACGGCAAGCAACAACGGCATTATAACCATAACTTTGAAAACTCCCTCTGAAGCGGAGGAAAATTGCGAGTATAATCCAGCCTGGTGCAATAATATTCCGTTTAGCGACGTGATAAAGAATAAAAGCTACCATTATGGCGATATATATATTATAGGTTCGTCGCCATACGAACTTTCTCCGCCAAGAACTGCGCAAACATATCCAGGAACTATCTACGATAGGTTTTGCATATTCGCAACATCCATAGAAAATATGGGAAACAGCGGAAATACTTTAGCCGATAACGATGGCATAAATGTTTATACCAACGGAGAACTGTTGCCAAAAGTTGACGGAAAGACTCAGCGAGGCAGATGCGGTGGAGATCCGAGCAGCACTCAGCATTACAATCAGTATCAAAAGGGAATTCTGCTGCCATGCGCAGATGCTATTGCAGCGGCGAATATGGAAAGAGCTGACGGCGGTTATTATATTTCCGTGCCTATAAGGATGTTGCAGAGATTTGATATAATAGGCGGCACTCCGGACTGCTCCAGCATAAAACTTAAATGCTCAGGCATGCCTTCGAGCGCAACGCCAGGCGCAAATATTTCCAAGCCTGCCGTAAGATGCGGCGGTACAACCGTGGCTTCCGGGCTCACCTGGACAGGCGCTCCTGCTTGGTCCAATCTTGCAATCGGCACATACAAGGTATCTGTATCGGCAACTTGCGATAACGAAGAAAAAACCGCAAACTGTGGAACAATAACCGTTGCAGCGCCAACCCTTGTTTGCACTGCTCCGGCAGGAACAACCGGAACGGTAGGCACGTCTATTGGGAGAGGAACTTTTACCATAACCTGCAATAACAGCACTATTGCGTGGGATAGCAATGACCTTGTCTGGGGGAATCGCACTCCAACAGCTCCAGGGCCATTTTCCGTTGAGGTTACGATGAGCGCATCATCTTCCCCTTGCAATGGAATTAAAGCTACTTGCACTCCTCCCATAACTATTTCCGGGACATCTAGCAGCAGTTCATCATCGTCAAGCAGCAGTTCATCGTCATCGAGCAGTAGCAGCAGTTCCAATTCGCTCACTTGCACCATGACCGCAACAACAGGAATTGTAGGCAGTGCAATTACTCCTACGCCCACTGTAATATGCAATGGCACGACTGTTACTAATGTTACATGGACACCGGCAAATCTTATTCCAACTGCTGCAGGGATTGTTTCCGTTAGCGCTACTAGGCCTAGCAATGCCACAACTTGCGCAAACATTACAGTTCAATGCGGCAATGTAACGGTTACGGCTCCAAGCAGCAGTTCCTCGTCATCGAGCAGCAGTTCCAGCGCCGGCAATTGTGGAACTAAAACTCTGTTTTGCACAAACACATCTTTGAATCTCACAGGTTTAAATAGTTCATGCATTATTAGTTTTGATGGAGGATACACTAGTTGCCAATGTTCTACCAATAATAACAATGTAACTATCAGTGCAGGGCAATTGCAATCTGGAATAACAGTGATTTATCAATGTTGGAGTCCGCAAGGAGGCGTTTCTTCAAGCAGTTCTGCTGCTGCACCTGCTATAACTTGCACTCTGCCAAAAACAACGGCTGCACTTGGCGAAAATATAGGGCCGCCTGTAATTAGCTGCTCTAGCGGCACTCTAAACGTAAGCTCCGCAACTTATGGAAACGGAGCCCCGAATTCTACAAATGCTCAAACGAATTGGCGCAGCGGAAGCAATGCCCACTATATTGGTTCCACTGTTGCGGGGAGCAAGAACATCACTGTATCAGGAGTTAAGTGCGGCTCCGTTGATATTGCTGCAAAAGACTGCGGAAATATTAATGTGGTTGTACCTACTTGCACAGGCGTACCGTCAACAGCAACTGTTGACGAACAAATCAATCCGAATGTAGTTTGCAGGACAGGAGGTCCAACTGCTGCAAATTCAACTTTTGATGCTATTAACGGTACTGGCGGTACTTGGCAATCCTCAGGCAACGGCGGAAAATTCACCAGTGCAGGTACTAACCGTACTGTAATTTTAACAGGTGTAACTTGCGATAATGCAGTTAGCGGGTTATCCATAAACTGCACCAATACGGTTAGCACTATCAGCAGCGGCAGTAGCTGTCAACCATCATTAACCTTTAACAATTCTACTACTACTCCGCAAGCTGCATGGTCTAATGTTTGTACAGGTCAATCAGTATCATTCATAAACAATAGAACAAGCGGTACTTGCCAATTGCAATGCTATAGAACTACTAATATTGGCAGCAATATTCAATGCTCAGATAACACATGGTTCAATTTTAACGCTAATAACAATAACTCCGCGTCTAATGCCGCCAGTATTAATTTGGCAAACGGAAAAACCATTGCCTGTACTTTTCCTGCTACTCTGGGAGATGTATATTGCAGGCTTAACAACTGCTGGTAGCAACTAAAATGCAAGGAGGGGCAAGGGTACAGAAATGTACCCTTGTTGCTTTCTGCAATTAACTTTGCGTTTACTATGTTACCGTTATGTTTGCCATAACTGGTATGATTGGTTCAGGTAAGTCTTTTGTCTCTTCTGTTATAAGAGAGGCTGGTTTTGATGTTTTGGATGCAGATGCGCTGGTCCATGAGCTTTACAAAGAAAACGCTCAGTTGCGAAAAAAAATTGCAGAGGAGTTTGGCAGCGAGGCTCTAAATGAGAATGGCATAAACAGAGCTTATATATCCAGTCTGGTTTTTAGCAATCCGCAAAAGCTCGGCATTTTGGAAAGCTTTGTTTATCCTGTTTTGGCAGAAGAGATAAAAAGAAGAAAACCGGACTTTGTTGAAGCTGCCGTTTTATATAAAACTCCCGAATGGGAAAAGAAAATGAAGCAGATTTGGCTGGTTGATACGGACGAACATTTGCGCATGGAACGAATTGCATCGCGCAATCTTACCTGCTTGCCTGTGCAGCGCATTGGCTATCACACAAAAATAATTGAGAACAACGGCACAAAAAAACAATGCAAAAAGAAAGTTCTTGAATTGCTAAACATTCCAAGCATAGTNAAAAAAAANATATCATTGAAAAAATACACAACATTCAAAATCGGAGGCAATGCAAAATTTTTCGCAGAGCCAAAGAAAGTCGNAGAAATATGCACTTTGCTNGCCTGGTGCAAAGAATTTGAAATTCCATATATCGTTTTGGGCAAAGGCAGCAATGTGCTGTTTGAAGATTACAACGGTTTGGTGATAAAATGGGGTACCCGCTTGCATGATTTAATCCAAGATGCTGCAAACAGAGGCTTGGGCGGTTTGGAAAAACTGGATGGAATTCCAGGCTCTATAGGCGGTGCCATATTTATGAACGCAGGTGCGCACGGGCAGCAAATCTCGGATTGCATAAAAAGCGTAACTTCCATAACGGAAGACGGCGAAATAAAAATAAGAACAAAAGCGCAGTGCGAATTTTCTTATAGGAGCAGCGTATTCAAAAATCTGCACGAAATAATATTTTCCGCAGAATTTGATTTCATTCATATGCCCAAAGAGACTATAGACAAAAACAGAAAAGAAGTTCAAGTATCGAGGCGTATTAAACAACCTTTGCAATATCCAAACGCCGGTTCTATATTCAAAAACCCGGAATCCAAAAGCGCCGGCGCTCTTATAGAAGCGTGCGGCTTAAAGGGCTATCAAATAGGCGATGCTCAGGTATCTGAGCTTCACGCTAATTTTATTGTGAATAAGGGCAACGCTACGGCTAAAGATGTAAAAGCATTGATGGAGAAAATTGCTCAAGAGGTTAAAAGGGTCCATGGCATTGAATTGGAGAAGGAAATATGGATACCTTAAGGGAAATGCGGAGGGAAATGGCGAATGCAATGACGCATGGAATGGGAATACTGTTTGGCGTTGCCAGCATTCCGCTTTTGTCTGCGATTGGAGCAAAAACGGGGAATGTTCCTGGCGTTGTTGGCGCAACCATTTACGCATTCGCTTTTTTGATGCTTTTCACGGCCAGCACGCTTTATCACAGCACAAGAGATCAGGATGCAAAAATGATACTGCGCAAGCTGGACCATATTTCAATTTATTTTTTAATAGCCGGGACTTACACGCCGTTTTTGCTCATGTATATGCTTGACGCTTTTGGCATAACTCTGCTTTCAATACAATGGTCGTTGGCGCTGTTGGGAATTTTTTTCAAGATATTTTTCACAGGTCGTTTGAAAATTGCCAGCACAATAATATATATTCTAATGGGCTGGCTTTTGCTTGTTGGCGGAAAGCGTTTTTTTGAGGAATTGCCAACACCAGTGCTTGTTCTGATTATGGTAGGCGGCGGGCTTTACACCCTTGGATGCATCTTTTATTTAAACAAAAAAATATATCATCATCACGCTATATGGCATTTGTTTGTGTTAAGCGCAGCTATTTGCCATTATGTTGCAGTGCTTATTGCGGTGATAGTAAACAGCGGGAGTTCTATATGAGTCATCAACAGGAAGAATTTACAAGGCTTCAACGAGCTGTGGGCGGAATAAGGGATGTGGAAGAGCTTTTGAGAAAAAAGCCAGGCATTGTGCATCGCGTGCTGTTCAAGCTTAAGAGCGGGAATGCGAAGCTTTACGAGCTTCAGAAACTGGCAGGTCAAGCAAATGTTCATGTTCAGCAGGTTGAGGAGAAATTTTTGGACAAGCTGACTGTGAGGCACAACGGAGTTGTTGCGCTTTGCCATGAGAAAGCTGTTATGCCCTGGAACGATACCAGAAAAATTTTGCTTGAAGCCAAGCAGAACGATGTTCCCTGCCGAGTTGTGGTTGCCGCGAATTTGGAAGATCCGCATAATTTGGGAGCTTGCATTCGCTCATCGCTTGCGCTTGGGGTTAGGCTTATGCTTCTTCCGGGCAAGGGTTCGTGCGGTCTTACGCCCACTGTGGAACGCAGTTCTGCAGGCGCGTTGGAGAAGATGGACATTTGCCGCCCGGGCAATTTGGAGTTTGCCATGGGGGAGCTTAGAGAAGCAGGTTATCAGATAGTAGGCTTGGATGGAAACTCCCAGACTTCCATAACAGATTTCAAGTTTTCAAAGCATTTGGTTATGGCTATAGGAGGCGAGGACAGGGGTTTGCCTCCATATATTAGAAAATTTTGCGATGCCGCAGTAAAGATTCCCATGGCGCCGGAGGCACATTCATTCAACGCCAGCGTGGCGCTTGCTTTAGGCTTATATAGTTCAATGGTATAATTGCAAGATTGGCAGTTATACCTTGAGGGTACGTTAGCTTTGGAAAAAAAATATTCTATATTTACAAGTAACGTTCTCTTGCAGAGTTATATGGGAGGCATTATGAATAGGAAATCCGGTTTTGGCTTGATAGAAGTTATGATTGCCGCTGTGGTTTTGGCCTTTCTTATTGTCGGTTTGAATATATTGCAAAAGGGGAATCGCGAGGCTATTTTAAGGGTTCGTGCCAGAGATGCGGCAAACTTTGTTGCGCAGCATGTTTTGGACAGCATCTCTTCCATGGGAATGAAAGCCATGGAAAAGAATATCAAGGCAAATTGCCCCAATCCGCCCTCAAAGCCCCTTGAACGCATTTACTGCGATCCCAGTTATGTGTATTACTTTGAGGGCAAGCCTCAGCTTGATAAAAAAACCAGCGGAATAAAAATGAGAGTGGAATATACGGTGGAAGTATTCGCTTTGGGAGGCGATACCGAAAGAAAATCGAACGAATATACTTTTTTTAGAGGCGATAACAACAATGTTTATTCCCAAGGTCTTGAAGCGCTTGTGTCTTGGAAGCACAACGCATCTAAGCAGTCCATAAGCATGGCCAAGGTGGTAAAATGAAACATGGTTTTACGCTTATTGAGCTCGTGGTTTACATGGCAATTCTGGGTTTTATAGTAGTTGTTGCAGGCCGTGTGTTCAGCGATTCCACGGCCATGCGAGTTCGCAGCCAGAATATGGTCAAAGTAGCCGAGGAAGTCGGCAAAACGGCAAACTTTATTGCGCAAGACATTTCGCAGATGGGCGCTAAGGCCTGGATGAAAGATTCTTCCAGCGTTATCTATGACGACAAGCTTTACATGGGTCCGGACGACAAATCTTCTTTCAAGCTCTCTCGAGGAGAAAAATTCGATACCCTCGCTTTTCGCAGGCCGGCAATGGATGGCGATGGAAGTTTTTTATGCGCTATGGAAATAACGTGGTTTGTAAACGATAAACACGAGCTTTACCGCACTTGCGAAAGTACGCCTCCATCTGGCTGCCTGGCGGAATGCCCTTACAAAGACACCGTTCTCGTTGCAAAAAACATAAGGAAATTCTCATTTTATGCCTCTGCGCCAGGTTCTTCTCCAGGCGCAGGCACATCTGCAGGCGCTTTATCTCCAGACACCGTATTTCCAACGCCGTTCACATCGAGTTTTAATTTGATTTCCGCTGCAGACGGAGGCAACGTAATCGCTATTTCTCCGGCCAGCCAGAGTTTTGCAAGGGTGAGTTTTTCAAGGTTCCCGGCAAGGAACATTATGGATACGCAGAACCAGGGAAACGACAAATATCATGAGGTTTATCTTACCGAAGCTGGCAGCAATATGTCTAACTGCCTTGAGATTCCCATAAAAAAAAGCGAGTCTTGGGTTGTTGAGTTTAACATGCCATTCCCGGCCGGAGGCAGCGGCGACGATGCTCGGTTGGATTCCAGCAGCACGCAGATTTTGCCGCATAAAGACCATATTGCCGTTGGGCTTAGAAAAGTACAGGGCAATCTCGGCACTGCAATTAACAATGTATCTCCCTATGTTTCTCCGGATGTCGTTTTTTATGCTTCTGTGGATGCCTCTGCAGAAGCCCACTCGCGCTATGCGGAATTTTTTGCAAAAGAAGACGCGAAACCTGGCGATAAAATTTGCGTTGCCCTTATATTCTCATTCTACAACCCCATGGCCGGAGACGGCATGCTCACTTTCAGCAATTTTTTAGTTTACAAAAAGCCAACCGCTTCGTATCACTTTGTGAAAGAGAGCAACGGCTACGAAAGCGGTTTTGCGGAAATATACGCTACGGAAAAAAGCTATGCAGACAAATTGAAGCATAAGAGAAATGTCAAAGCTTTTGAACTTCTTCTGGAAATAGATCATAATGGCGAAGTTGCCGGTACCTATTCCAAAGGGGAAACAGGAATGGCAGTGCTTGTCCCAAACAACGGAGTTGTACAATGAAACGAGGTATATCCCTTATTGCAGTTTTGATGTTTATGTTGGCGGCAACAACGGCAAGCATTGTTGTTTTTCGTTGGATTAGTTCCGAAAATTTTGCGAGCGGCGCAAGGTTGAAACATACCGAGGCTTACAAAGCGGCAGAGAGCGGCGTGGAAGCGGTGCAGGCCTGGCTTTCCAACAAAGGCGCAGATGTTGGCGCTCTTGCGAAAAGCTCCGTTCCCGTAATACTAACGCACAAAGACAACAATATTTTGGGAACTATGAGCGCAGACGCTAACAAACAGCATTTTGATGTTTACTTGGTTGGCGTGGATAGGCTGGACTCGGCAAACAGGTTGAAGATGAAATTCCTCTCTGTAGGCAAGGGAAGAGACGGTTCCGAGGTAAAGCTTTCTGCGATTTTTGAAGTTATAGGCTTGTATCAGGCGTTAGTGCCAGGCAAAGTGGAAATGCTTCCGCCAAATACGAATCTAAATGACTACGATTATGCATACTATGGCGGGGACATTAAATTTAGCGGAGAGAAGAATTTCACGTCCATGGCCGTGAGCGGAGACTGGGTTGGAAATCCGCCCAGAGTTGACAGGGATTTTGTAGTGACGGGAAACCTTTTGGGAGATGGCAACGATGTAAAGGTTGGCAATGCTCAATTGGGGCAGGGACTGCTGTGCGTTGGCGGAACATTCGATCCGAAAAACAAAGGCAACGTGGTGCAAGATGCCTATTGGGGCAATGCTATAAACTTGGGCGGCTCTTTCAAAAATGTGTACAGCAATGGAAATATGGAGATAAATTATGACAACACAAGCATGGAAAACCTCACTTTGAACGGAAGGCTATATTTCAGGGATGGCAGTTCAAGGCTTGATGTCAAAGGCAATTTGGTAATAGAAGACAATACAGGCGCTTATGTTGACGGAAGCAATTTAAATAACGTAGATTTTACCGTTTACGATACGGTGTGGACTGAAAATACCGCTGGAGTCAGAGCTGCTTCATCTAAGGCTGGCAGAATAAAATTCGCTACTCGCGGAGGCGGCAAAACAAGCGCGATTTTAGCATTTGCAGGCGCAAGAAATGGCCCTCCAAACTATCAAACCGCTCCGCCTCCCGGAGTTTCAGCGGGCTATTTCACAAGCGATCGGACAAATATAGTTCCAAACAGCAGCAACAAGCCCGTAACTGTGAATGCAGTA
The DNA here is from genome assembly GCA_009788135.1 of Candidatus Fibrimonadales bacterium. GTDB lineage: Bacteria > Fibrobacterota > Fibrobacteria > Fibrobacterales > Fibrobacteraceae > Fibrimonas. The sequence goes on along the minus strand of WQSA01000010.1, from coordinate 9,606 downwards.
AAAGACTCTTGCGACAAAAAATGGAAACCCGTTCCTGCCGGCTCTGGTTGCAACGGCAGCAATTTTAAGATTGACGACCCTTTGGCCGCATCGCTGGATAGCATAAAAAAGTTTACGTCTGTAACCCCAGCCAACGTGGTGACTTGCGCAATGGGTTCTGGTACTGACAGAAACGCAAACGGAAGAATTGACTGGGAAGAATACGGAGGGATAGTGCCCGTAATGAACGGAGGCACCTCGAATATACTCAATAATTGCTTTGCAAGCACCTCCAGTTCCAGACTGTACGGCGGAAAATATCTAGTTGTGAAATGGAGGAGCGATCCAAACGCTTACATGAATTCCAGAGATGCCGTGCCGTTAAACGGCAAATTCATATTCGTCTATGATTTCAACCCGGGAACTTTCTATGTGTATCCAACAATGGAACCTGCCACAAGCACGGATACTTCCAGGGTTATGCTGTTCCTGGAAAAAGGCACTACAGGCGAAATAAGGTCGGCAAAATGCAGCAACAATCATCCTTACAACTATTTCATTTATTCCGAAGCAGAAATAGCCGAGGTTAATGAATGGGATAAAAATTGCCCTCTCAAAGGAAGCTTATATTTTCCAAGCCACTCTTGCGCGGGGCTGTCAAGGGTTAACAATGATTTTAGAGCTGTCACAAACAAGGGTCTTTATGACGAACTTATGGGCATTGGCGTTTTATGCAAGCGAGGAACGGATGCCATGGGGAATTGCACCGAAAACGAACTTAAAGGCAACCCTGGCGGGGGATCTACGTCTGGGAACTTGATTTCGGCAACATACATGAAAGAAGACAGATACTGGCTGCCAGTATCTCCGCGTTTGAAAATAATCCTTAAGAGCAAAAACGTAAGCAGAGAAAAAATTCCTGAGAGCAAGCCGCTCCAAGCGGAAAAGTCCGCTTTGGTAATACCGCGCATAGTTCGCCTGACAACGGATGCTTTTAACCTGAGCAACGCATCTGTCAAAGACAAAAGCCTGCTGAGCAAATACTATTCGCTTTTATTCCTGAACGGCGCGACTGATGGGAAAGTGCCTTTCAATTGCTGCCGTCCGCCCTGGGATCAGTCAGAGTCATGGGATGCCAATCCTTGTACCAGCGATCAGCTGGACGGAGATTTGAACAACGGCAAACTTCCGGACAATACATTCTATCGCTGCACTTTTGAAAGCGGCGGCGATGTTAAATATTCCGATTTTTATGTAACGATCAGAGGCGAGTCTGGAGAGGCTAAGCTAAGGTTAAGCCCGCACCCAGACAAGAGCATAGATGGAATTGGGGAACCTGATGGCTGCGAAGATGTTAAAGTGGAAGCCAGCGGAAATCCAAATGGCTTTACGGCGGTTGTAAAAGTTCTTGCCATAGACGGCAATTGGACTTTAAGTTCTCAGCAAGCAACTAATAAATGCATTGTAACAAGCCCTAGCAACCCGCTTTCAGTTTCAAGCAATTGGAATATAGATTGCTCGGACAAAAATGCATTTACTGGAGGAGTAGCAGCAACGTTTAGAATATGTTCCAACAACGAAAATGATCAGTATATAAAGTTTGGCATAGAATCTGCCAATGGCATAGGCATTGATGCTTTCCGTAGCGAAAGCACCATAAAAAAGGGTATTGACAAACTGATAATAACCAAGGCTTCGTTTTCGACGGATGATTTTGTTCGCTGCCCCAATCAAGGCAATGACTGGCTTACCGTGAGATGCGGCAACGGAACAATTGCAAAAGGAAACGCATTGCTTGGCTGGGAATGCCCTTTTGTTAAAGGCCACAATTCGGTAACTCTTGTGCCCCAAAACCTGCATGAATCTTGTCAGGAATATTCAAAGCAAACTTTTCTAATGGCGCAATCTTATTTGAATACCCAGATTGATGGTGCCGGCGACAATCGCTATGTCAGTTTTCCGCTGGATTTGGAGTGGAAACACTATACCGTGACGGTTGATGGCGGCGTTTTGGCGTTTGAGACAGTCAATATGGCTATACCGCTAAGCATGCGTACAGGCCGAGGCGTAACTTTCAGAGCCTATCATGGCGAAACTTATTCTATTACTTGGGAAGGCGGCGGTAGAAAAAAGGCGACTTGCGATTTGAGCCTGATGTGCGCTCCTTCCAATCCGCTGTCTCTGAGTACAGTCCCGCTTCAAACAGGCACAATGTCCCCAAGGTATGACGGCACAATAAAACTGGAAAATATGCCGAATCCGCAAGTGGGTCTTTGCTATCCCGGGCTAGGTAAAAGCGTAACCAGAGGCACAAACCAAAATTTCTCATTTAGCGATATTATGCCTCTTCAAAGCGTAGATGCTTTCGATTGCGGCGTTCAAACTGTTATCTATAGCGTGAACGGACAGCAATATAGATACGATAACGGGCAACCGTATTCAGCCACTGCTCCTCCTCCAAGTTTCTCAATCAATGGCACTTATCCCGTTACGGCTAGACTGGCTTGCTCAGATGGAAGAACTACAGGCGAGATTGCCTGCGGAGATTTGATAATATCCGCAGATGCCGTAAACAAGTGTGATTTTCAGCCATCGTGGTGCAATGGCAAATATACCAGCCCGGATCAAGTACCGGTCAGGGCACCTGATGCTGGAGGAGAATGTTTCTTTGTGTCGTCAATTTCAAGATTCTGTTCCACCGGTCCTAACTCGAAGATCAACGGCAGGGATATTGGCCAGGGCAATATAAGTTGCGGTAGCAACAGCGGAACCGCTCCTACAACTACCGACAGGAGAGACGGCGGTTATTATGTTTGGGTTGACAACAGCATGGCTGCCTGCACAGGCGGTCAATGCTGGAGTGGTACGGCAGGTACTCCTCCAACCTCTTGCGAGAGCGATATTCTGGGTGTTTGCGATTTTGCTTCAGGTTGGTGCGGCAATATAATATTTGGAAACGTGTTGAAAAACACAAGCAATAAACCAAGCCCAACCAATAGATGCGTGTTTTATCCAAGCCTTGGAAATATTGAGGCAGACGCAGGCGAACTATGCATAAACAATGAATGCAAGACTAATTCTGGCTGGAATGAGCAATCATTGCCTCCCAAGAAGGATGGCGGATATTATGTGTATTGCAAGCAAGATCCTTGTTTAAATTCCATAAATCCAGATCCTCCGCAAGGCGGTTTCCCCAGTCCCTGCGTTCCAGCCGCAAGTGGCGTAGCTCATCCTACATGTTCAGGAGTAAGCGGATCAATTGGGGTTCTCGAAGATATAATTCCAAACATAAGTTGCGGAAATGGAGAAACGCCAACCAACAAAGTATTTAAAGTTTATAATACTCATACCGGAGCAGCAGTTACCGAAGGTTGGCAAGCCACAATCGATGGCAACGGAATTCGTTTCACAGAGACAAGCGGCAATCCTCGCAGGGTAGAATTAGCATCGGTGAAATGCGGCAACGAAACTCTTCAGCCAAACATTATATGCGGATCGAGTTCGGGTGGAGTAGGTAGTTTGCTTACTTGCATTCGAAGAGGTGGGCTAAGAGGAACTGTAGGCACGCCAATCCCAAAGTTTGATCAAGTTTCTAACTCAAATAATTTTATATTGCGATGCGTAACCCAGACTAGCAGCGGTACGCAATACACGAATATTGATATAGATAATGCTGCCGTATGGGGAAATATGACTCCAACATCTGAAGGATGTTTTCACATTAAAGCCGATGTAGTTTCTACAAGCAGTCATTGCGCAGGTTCAACGGCTACATGCATTGTACCAGTTGGAAGTTCATCGACATGTTCAAGCGGCGGGCCTATGACTTGCGCATTAACATCGAGCGCTCCGGCAGCAGTTTCGCCAGGCGGAACAATCAATACCAATGCGTATAGGGTAACTTGCGAATCTACTATACTTAGTACCGTTACATGGACACCAGCAGCATCTGGCGGCAATATTACCGTTCCAACAAGTGCTACGGGAAATTTTGTTGCCATTGTTTCCAGAACAGGTGATCCTGGATCGAGTAACCAGTGTGGCGGAATTTCAGTTGAGTGCCCCGCTGTACCTATCGTAAGCGGTTCAGGAAGTTGTACGCCAGGTACATCGCTTACAGCTACATCAGGAACTATAGCGCCTGGATGTTATACTTATACCTGTCCAAGCGGAAGCAAATTCCAAATTAAGGGCAATTTCGGTAGTACTGGCAGACCGCTAACAGTGACTGGAGGTTGCAATTACTCTAATACGCTTACAGGTAATCTTACCGCTAACTGGACGGAGCTTTGCACTACAAATGGCAGCACATTGCAATTTACTAATGGGGCGCAAGCAGGCATTAATATCACTAATTTCGAGTATGGATGCAAGGAAGATAGCCCTCCTATCATATATACAGCTAGCGGCTGTTCTTGGGCTGGCGCAGGGCAAACCTCGTTCTCTGGGCAAGCAGCTCCTGCAGCCCCGGTAATAACCTGTAATCCCAGTGCTGCTGTTGATATTTTTTGGAATATCCCGCCGCCAACAGGAGCATTAACGGCAGTAGCAACAACTACCATCACTCCAACCACAAGCATAGTAGAATGCAACGGAACCTTGGCTACCAATGGCAGTGGTATTGCTTGCGGAACTTTGACTGTTAAAGCCGCGCCCAGCATAAGCCAATGCTCTGGCACAACCCAAAATGTAACTTTGCCTTTAAAACCCACGCAACCAACAGTAACTTTGAATGATCAAAGCAATGTTTGCTCAAGCAGCGGCGTGCCTAACTCAAATTGGAATCCAATCTGGATAGTAGGCAAGGGTGGCGACATAACCAATGCTATATGGGACAATATCTTTACTGAAGCTGGTACATACACATTTAGCAGCGTTAGCGGTACGTGCGGCGATTACCCAAGCTCTTTGTCCGCAATAACATGCTCAGGCAGCGCAACTGTGAACCCTGCTCCAATTTCTTGCGCATATCAGCCAAGCTGGTGCGGAGGCATTGCATCTGCGAATGTCTTGACAAATACAACTATCTGGCCTGGTCAGAATCAATGCGCATTTTACTCAGACCTCCAAACGTTAGGCGGTTGGTTCGGCCTTCAAATAAATAATTCTGGCACCGCATGCATAAATGGCAGTTGCAAGACTGGAAGTGGCCAAGGCTGGAATAATGCCAATGACTTGCCGCAAAAGCAAGATGACGGATACTATGTATATTTTGGCAATACAGTAACCTTTGGGAGTCAAAATGTAGCGCGAGTCTCTGGATCGCCCAATTGCTCTGGCAGTGGTAGCAGTAGCAGTAGCAGTAGCGGTACTGATTATTGCTACGGAATAACGCCAACTGTACAAGCAAGTACAAATGTTAACACCACCAATGCAGTATGCGCAAAAATTTCTGGCAATGTTGCAACGTATCAACTGAGCAATAGCCTAGGACGCACTTGCAGAATCAATGGCGGTATTGATGTGTCTGGTGATGGCCAAAAAACAGGAGCGACAGCAACAGCTGATGGGCATGTGTACATTTATTGTTCTGCAGGAACCTATACTTATTTTAGCATGAATTGGTGGTAAAATCAAAAAATTCCCCAGCGAAAGCGAGGGGATTACAACGCTGCAATCTTGCGCCGCGAAAGCCCTGTGTAATTCATGATTTTGCCAACTGTTTCGCCAGCAGCTTTCATAGCTTTGGCTACCTGAGTTATGCATTTAGCCTCTGCTTTGGCTTCTGCTTTAGCTACTCTAGCTTCGGCCCTAGCTTCAGCTCTAGCTTCAGCATCGTCAATCTTCTTCAACACGCTAGTTTTATACATCTGTTCCAAAGTCATATCTACCTCCATGAACTCCTTATATCCGCCGTAAAGCTCGGCATGCATATTAGACATGCGCTCCTTGAGCATTGCAACATCAACATCCGTAATATAGCTATTTTCCAGGCTCCTGCGCAGAACTTCGGCTATCTCGTTCGCATAGCCAGCCAATCTCTTAGCCAATTCCCTGCGCTTTCCAGAATCCGTTTCGCACTTCCTAAGTTCCTCGCGAACCTTCAAAATATAAAACGGTAGTAGCAAAGCAAGATGCTCAAGTTCAGAAACGCTATGCTCAAGAACCTTGAACGCTGGAACCTGGTAAACAATGCTCCTGTTGCCGGGAAAACGCATTTCTATGGTCAAGAAGTCCTTGGTCTTGCTCGTTTCCCAGTAAATCACCGCTGGTTCGGGCATGTCTATTTGCAGGTGCGTTCCGTCTTCTGAAACAACCTTGTTTTCCAAGGCTACGGACACGCTGTAATTGAAAACCCTCAGACACATCTCCATGTCGTCCTTTATCTGGGCTTCTATTAGATAGGTATCCTTCCGGTCTCCGCAGGAGAGGATCACTACCATATCGGTGAACGTTTCCCCCAGAACCCCAGATTTTGGATCTTCCGTTATATACTCCCTCGGCTTCCTGACCTCTACAATGGTATCTGGCGGGTAGTTCTTCTTGTAAAGCCCGTTTATCAGATGCACCACGGCTGGCGTGCTGGCCCTGGTCAAAATGAACTTGAACGACCTATCGAACAATCTCCTCGTTTTCCTGGAAATTCCTTGCATTGCGAAACTCTGTTTTTCCTTCTTCATATTACTTAGACGCTTTTTAAAAGATTTTTCCGGAAAAAAACGACAAAAATGCTAAAATGTTAACAAATGTTTACACTTTTTTCTTTGCAATATGCTAAAAACGGCGAAGAATCAATTTTCTATCTTCTATGATTAAACACAAAAAGGAGAGTTTATGGCTATTACCAAAGTTTGGTTAGATGAATCGGAGAACGAATGTTCCATGTGTGGCGCTTGCGAAGCTGTTTGCGATGCGGTTTTTGAAGTGCCAGAAAAGCTGAAAGTCAAAGATGGGGCAGATTTTGCCGCAAATGAAGCGGAAATCAAAGAAGCCGCCGATAGCTGTCCGGTTGGGGTCATTGCCTATGCCGTTGACGGTTCAGACGCAAGGGCTAACTAAAATGAGCACGCTGGTAGGCATAGTCAGCGGATCAGCCTCAGACAAACCCGTGGTGGATAAAATAACCTCGGTTTTAGACGAACTCGGCGTAAAATGGGAATACTCGGTGCTCTCAGCGCACCGCACGCCAAACAAAGTGGCGAAATACTCAAAAGAAGCCGAAGGTAGAGGCTTGAAAGTCCTGATTGGCGTTGCGGGCCTTTCCGCAGCCTTGCCAGGTTGCCTCGCTGCACATTCCATATTGCCTGTAATCGGAGTACCCTGCGATGGCGGTGCCCTTGGCGGCGCAGACGCGCTCTACTCCGTAGCCCAAATGCCGCCCGGAATCCCCGTAGCAGCAGTCGGAATAGGCAATGGGAAAAATGCCGCATATCTTGCCGCATCCATTATCGCTTCCTTTCATCCCGAAGTAAAAGAAAAACTAAAGGAGTTCAGGAAGAGCCTGGGCGACGAGTAGCGCAATATGCAAAAGAATACTTACGAAAGCCCATTGCTTTCCAGATATTCGTCTAACGAAATGCTGTTCTTGTTCAGTCCGCAGTTCAAGTTCCAAACCTGGCGCAAACTGTGGATATGGCTCGCCGAAGGCGAAAAAGAACTGGGCCTTCCTATTACAGACGAGCAAATCGCAGANCTTAAAGCTCACGAAAGCGACATAAACTGGGAAGAAGCNGCNGCAGAAGAAAAACGCCGCCGCCACGATGTTATGGCGCACGTTCACGCATACGGCTTGCAAGCGCCAAAAGCCAAAGGCATAATCCACCTCGGCGCAACCAGCGCTTATGTTGGAGACAACACCGATTTAATTCAAATGCAGCAAGGCCTGGTTTTGGTCCGCCGCCGCCTGTGCAAGGTCATAGACAAACTGTCCGGTTTTGCATTGCAATATAAGGATATGCCAATTCTGGGACGCACGCATTTCCAAGCGGCGCAGCTCACAACGGTAGGCAAACGCACAGCGCTCTGGATTCAAGACCTTCTGATTGACCTTGAGCAAATAAACCATTTAATAGAAGTCTTGCCGTTCAGAGGCGTAAAGGGCACCACAGGAACCCAGGCAAGCTTTATGGAACTCTTTAGCGGAGACCACGAAAAAATCAAAAAGCTAGATGCCTATGTAACCCAAAAAGCCGGATTCAAAAAAGTCCTAACCATCACGGGTCAAACATACACTCGCAAATGGGACTACATAGTAAACAATGTGCTCGCATCGCTTGCCACAACTCTCTGCAAATTTGCCACGGACTTGCGCATAATGCAAGGATTGAAAGAGCTTGAAGAGCCTTTTGAAAAAGACCAGATTGGCTCGTCTGCAATGGCGTATAAAAGAAATCCCATGCGCTCAGAGCGCATCTGCTCGCTCGCTCGCTTTGTAATCTCATTGCCTCAGAGCACGGCTTTCACTCAAAGCACGCAATGGTTTGAACGCACGCTAGACGACAGCGCAAACAAAAGACTCGCAATTCCCGAAGCATTCTTATCCGCAGACGCAATGCTGATTCTTGCGGAAAATGTTGCAACCGGAATGGTGGTTCATTCCAAAATAATAGAGCGGCACATAAACGAGGAATTGCCGTTTATGGCAACCGAGAATATTTTAATGGAAGCGGTGAAAAAGGGCGGAGACAGGCAAATTCTGCACGAAGAAATTCGCCAGCTTTCCCAGCAGGCCGCATANGCAGTCAAAGAAGAAGGCAAGGACAACGATTTGCTGGAGCGCATTNTGGCTTCCGAAAAATTCGGGCTGGAGCGCAAAGACTTTGAGCATATTTTGGATTTGAAAAAGTTCATAGGACGCGCNCCTGAGCAAACCGAAGAATTTGTGAACCTNGAAGCGAGACCGGCCATAGAAGAATTTAATGATTGGAAAAGTACNAACAGCGAAGAGGTAAAAGTATAATGTTTACNGGAATAGTTCAAACTTGCGGAAAAATTGCGGAACTGAACAAGCTCGGCGATGCTTTGCAAATGAAGCTTTTTGCGGAGAATTACTTTGCAAACAGCAAAAAAGGCGATAGCGTTGCCAACGACGGAGTTTGCCTGACCATAGAAAGCTGCACGGCAAACGAAGCGGTTTTCACCTTGATAAACCAGACGGTAATCAACACATCTTTTAGCCGAGCCGGCGTTGGCACTTTGGTGAATTTGGAGTTGCCTTGCCGCCCTGATTCGCTTATGGGCGGTCATTTTGTAATGGGTCACATAGACAGTACGTCAACCGTTACAAAGGTTTTCGAAAGGGAAACTGGCTTGGAAATAGACTTGGAAATACCGGAAAATCTTTCCAAATACGTGATACACAGAGGCTCCATAGCCTTGAATGGAATCAGCTTAACGGTAGCGGAAGTTCCGGAAAAAAACATAATAAGGGTAGCTATTATCCCCGAAACAATAAGAGTTACAAACATAAATTGCTGGCAGCCAGGCTGTTTGGTAAATGTGGAAGTTGACATGATGGGAAAATACATTGAAAAACTGCTGGAGAAATATGCTATACGGGATATTCTCTGATATTCACGGAAATTTGCAGGCGCTTGAAGCGGTGCTGGCCTCAATGGAATCGCGCAAGGTTGAGCGTCGCATTTGCCTTGGCGATATCGTTGGCTATGGCGTGAACCCCAATGAGTG
>WQSA01000009.1 GCA_009788135.1 Candidatus Fibrimonadales bacterium | reverse complement strand
GCGCAGTGCAAGGATTCAGTTGTGAATATGGTTACGCCAAAACTTATGGAAGCGGCTCCCACTCCTCAAATAATGGCAAAATTGCCCGAAAAGAGGATTTATTCGCTAATCAAGCTTTGCGGGCTGGCTAAGAATAAAAGTCGATTTTTGAAGGAACTCTCCATTATAATAGTGGAAAAGCATGGNGGCAAGGTGCCAAACTCGTTTGAAGAGCTGGAAGCCCTGCCTGGCGTTGGNCACAAAACGGCAAGCGTTGTTATGTCTCAGATTTTCGGGGTTCCGGCCTTTCCAGTGGATACGCATATACATAGACTTGCTTGCAGATGGGGGTTAAGCGATGGTTCTTCCGTTTTGCAGACCGAAAAAGACCTTAAAGCGGCTTTTCCAAAGAAAGAATGGCAGCGCAGGCATTTGCAAATTATATATTATGGACGGGAATTTTGCCCCGCAAGAGGGCATAATTTGGAAAAATGTCCTATTTGCGCATTTTTATCGCGGAAAATCTAATATTTGGCATATTTTTTGCATATTAAAAAAAGGCTAAAGTTTTTCTTTATCAATGCCGATAAAAAAAATGTAAATTCAAAGGAAGTGAGGTTCTTATGGCCGGCATGTCAGTAGGTGGATTAGTATCGGGATTAGATACCAACAGCATAGTAGCTCAGCTAACGGCGTTAGAGCAGGCCAAGGTTAAACGTGAAGTAGCAAAGAAAGAAAATGCAGAAAAAACGCTGGAAAAGTTCAAGGACCTGCAGACCAGGCTCGGCAACTTAGCCAATAAAGCTACCGCTCTTGAGTTGCCGGATAAGTTNAATGCTTTCAAATCGCTTTCAAATTATGAAGATTATGCAGTTGTTTCAGGAAANGAAGGCGCAATTGCCGGTCAATACGAACTTNTTGTAAATCAGTTGGCAACAACCCAGAAAGTTTCTTCNGGNGTTATTGACTCCATTAATACATCTCTTAATAAACCGACCACTTTAACCTTGTCCACAAGTGAAGCGGCTCAGAAAAGCAATCCCCTAAAAAAGACAGTTGATGTGGACATTTCAGCGGGAGACACTTTAAAAGATATTGTCAATAAGATTAATGCTGCTGAAGGCACTGGCGTTAAAGCAAGCATTATGAGCATGGCCAATGGCGAAAACAGACTGATTTTGACAGCCGTTGATACAGGCTCCAAAGGTTTTACCATATCGGAGAGCGGCGGCACAGGTCTTTTAGGTCAAGGCGGTCTTGGCATTTTAGATTATGACAATCAGTCATCTAGATCTGGCGGAGCTTTGCTTGCTTTGCATGGCGGAGTTGCAACTGAAGATACAAAGTTTACAGATCTGAACACAACTCTGAACACAAACAACATAAAAAATGGCGATGTTGTGGGCATATATTTGCCAACTCAGGCTGGCGCTGCGGGTAGCGGTGCAGGTTGGGTTACCTTCAATTTATTTGAAAGTGGGCAATCAAAAACAGTTGGTCAAGTTCTGGAAGAAATAAATGATTCTTTGAAAACTGCAGGAGCTAATGTAACTGCCAGCATCAATTCTTCCGGCGAAATAGTTTTAAGTGGAGATTTGGCCAATGACCCGAATCTAAATAATTTAAATGGTTTCAAAATACAAATAGGGACTCTTAATAACGGAGCCTCTCTTTCAGACCCGGATATATTCTCTGCTGTTAAAAAAGATTTGGGAAGTTTTTCCTCTTGCGATGCATTTGCAAATGTGCTGAACGCAGGGCAAAACGCTGTTTACTCTATAGACGGAATTATGGTAACTTCGCAGAGCAACAGCGATGACAAAACCATAACCGGCACGGTTTTCACTCTGAAAAAAGTTAGCGCTCCTGGAATGGAACCCATAAAGCTTTCTCTGGAACCCGATATGGATAGCATCGCCAACAAAATCAGCGAGTTTATAGAAGAATTCAATTCTCTGATGAAATTCATAGACGAAAATACAAAATCTTCGATAAAAGAAGAAGAAGACAAAATAACGGGTAAAAAAACGAGCACGCGTCAGGTTGGCGTGTTTACCGGAGACTCCAATATTTCTGCCCTGCGTGATAATTTAAAGAGGATGCTCACAAGCACTATAGAGCAGATATCAGGAGCTGGAGATGGCAAAGCAAGCGGTTATTCCACAATTTATTCGTCTGCGGCTCGCATAGGCATAACAACCGACAAAGACGGTTCTATGAAAGTGGATAAAGAAAAGTTGACAAAAGCTTTGAACGCCGATTTTGAAGGCGTGCGCAAATTGTTCACGGCAAACGGCTTTAGCAGCGACCCAGGCCTCAAAGTTGGAAATTTCACCAAAAATTCCACAACAGGCATATATAATATTGAGAGGATTGGCGGTACCAATGAATTTTTGGTAAACGGCCTAGATTCTACTGCCGGCGGTTTCAAAAGTTTTGGCAATTTGCTCACTTTGGGCAATGGAATTTCTTTTGAAATATCGGATAGCTTCACAAAAGGCAATGCTACTTTCGTGCGCGGCATAGCCAGCATGATTACAACCTTTGTTGAGCAGGCCAAGANCTCTGTTGATGGTTATTTCAAAAAATCCGAAAAAACCTATCAAGNCAGAATTGATAGCATTCAAGAAAGAATTGATCAATTGCAGATGCGCGTGGACAACTACACGGCAAGNATTACAAGCCAGTTTGCTTCTTTGGAAAGAAGCATGGGCAATCTGCAATCTCAAACGGCAAATATGATGTCAACCCTAAGCGGATTGTCAAGGTAATTTAAAAGGAAGGTTCTCTATGCAAAACGCAACTTACGGCAAACCAGGTTTCGGGCAATATCGCCAAGCGTCCGTTGAAACATCGGATCGCGGACAATTGATCATTATGATCTACGACCATTGCATAAAATGGTGCGGAATAGCCAAAGAAGCTCTGGAAGCAGGCAAATTCGCCCGCAAAGCGGAAGCTTGCCACAAAATAGAGTCTGGCATCAACGAATTGATGGCCTCTCTCGATATGGAAAAAGGCGGAGAAGTCGCAAAAAACCTCTGGAGGCTATACGATTTCTACAGTTTCCATATTCATGAAGGAAACATAAAGAACATCGCTAAGAACTTCACGGAAGTTCAAGAAATGATGGGTCAATTGAAAGATTCTTGGCAAAAAGCTTTAGGGCAGGTTCGCCAAGACAGGGATTTTTCAAGCAAGCTGGCTACAGGAACTCCTCGCAGCTACGTTAGCATGGTAGGATAAAATGCATAAAGAAGTTAGAACCCTTTCTTCAAAAATAGACTCTGCAATGCAACTTTGCAAGAAAGTATTGGAATGCGGCGAAAAGATAAGAGAGCTTTCTCCGCTGGATATTGGCATGGAAGCGTATGCAGAGGAATTGAACCAATGCACGGAAGATAGAGGCCGCGCCACAAGAGTTGCCATTCAGGAATTGAATAATATAAACGGTTATTACGAAGTGATAGACAAAGACCCAACCGTTACGAGCATGGACAAGGCTTTTTTAATAGAAAGAATCCGTTGCGTTCAGGATTTATCTCCTCTGTTCGCAAAACAAAACTCAGCAATAAGAAAAAGCATAGAGCACCACTTAAACTCTTTGCGCCAGGAATCGGTGGAATTCAGGCACAACGTGGGCGTTATCAAAACTTATCTAAAAGCTCCGGATAAACGGACATTCTACGGATAAAAGTCCGGTTCAGAAAGTTCTCAATGCGTGCAAATATTTGTCTGCGGAAATTGTGATTGGCATTAGGTAGGCGTTTTTGCCTGCCGCTTCTATCAGCGTTAAAATTCTGCGGCCGGCTATGCAGTTGTATTCCAAGTCAAAGCGGAAATTCGGGGGAAAGACTACCTGATTTACAGTTTCCCAATAATTGCGAGAACCATTTCCTGCAACAGGGCTCAGGCCAATCCACATTTCGGTTTCGTGCAAATGCTCAATCCACAGGTTTAAAATTCCTTCCGAGAAAAATGGCTGCGTAAAAAAGCCGTCTGCGCCGGCATCAAGCTTTTCTTTGCAATAATCCAGTTCTTTTTTAAAAGACTGGCGGTAAGAATCCTGACCCGCATAAATTTTCAATTGGGGAAACTTCGTTTTTAAATGCTTAATGGCTTGCGGAATTTTCACGCCGCTCGGAACAAAGTTTGGCATATCGATTGGAGGATCTCCGCTTATCAAAAGAACCTGCTTCAATCCGAGCGCTGCGAGCTTCTCTATTTTCGTTTCCAAATCGTCAAGAGTGCGGTCTATAAGCCTGAAGTGCGGAATTGCGGCAACACCGTTTTTAAGCAAATGCTCGGAAGCTTCAAAGCTCTTTATTTCAACGCTGCGAAGCTCCGGAATGTTGATTGCCATTATTTTTGGGAAATTGCTGATATGCGTTCTGGATTCTTCCAAAAAGGAGTCCAACGTTCTGGGCACGAGTTCTAGGGCTATTTGCATTGCTAGTAATATAGCAATTTTCTAGATTTCCCCTATGATTAAACGCCAACGTTCAACGCTATCCGTGCCTGGGCATTTGGAAAAAATGCACAAAAAGGCTTTTGAAACATCTGCAGACGTGATTATGCTGGATATGGAAGACTCCGTTCCAATGGAATCTAAACGAGCAGCCAGAGAACAGATAATTTTAACTTTGAAAAACGCGCCGAAACGGGGAATATCCGTACGAGTTAACAGCGTAGATACGCATTATTGCTTTCGCGACGTGATAGATGTTGTACATGCGGCTCCGGAACAAATAGACTCCATTACGCTGCCAAAGGTGGACTGTGCAGGCGACATACATTTTCTTTCTCGTTTGCTGGACGGAATTGAAACCGAAATGGGAACCCAGTATTTCATAGCCATAGATGCAAGCATTGAGTCTGCGATTGGAGTTGAAAACATTGTTGAAATAGCCACTGCGCCAAGAGTCCGCTCTCTTATATTTGGAATAGCGGATTACAGCGCATCCATAGGAGCAAAGCTCAACAGCATAAGCGGGCATGGCGAAAACGAATTGGAAATATATCCAGGGCACAGGTGGAATTTTGTTATGTCTAAAATTGCGCAAACCGCAAAAGCGCACAATTTGCTTGCCATAGATTCCCCTTACGGAAATTTTAAAGATCCGCAAGGTCTTGAAAAAAATGCGAAGCTGGCTTGCGTGCTTGGATTTGACGGAAAATGGGCCATCCATCCAGATCAGATAGAAAGCATAAATGAAGTATTCTCTCCATCTTCCGAAGAATTGAAAAGAGCAAACCGCATTTTGGAAGCTGCAAGAGCAAACCCAGGGCGTGGCGCAGTTGCTGTTGATGGCAGAATGATAGACAGCGCTACTGTAAGGCTGGCTCAAAAATTGGTGGACTCGGTGAAATAGGATAATCAATGTTTTTGCTGCTGTTATTTTTTGTTTTCATAGGAGCGAGCGCACAAGAAACTTCTATTTCCTTGAACAACATGGCTCCGCCGGAAACGCAGTTGTTTTACTCGCGGCTTTCCCCAAAAGCTGGAGATACTCTTTATTTAAAGGTAACCATACCGCAAGGTTGGCATATAAACTCAGACAAGGTTTCAGACAAATTTTTGATTCCCAGCAGCGTGGAGCCGGTTGCGAAAGACATGAAATTCGATGCCGCCCTATGGCCAGAACCTTTGGAAGTGCACAATGAAGTTTTGAAAATGGACTTGCTTTTGCTGCAAGACACATTCACTGTTAAACTTCCAGTAAATTTCATTGAGGAAAACGGGAATCCTTACAATGCAAAGCTGAAATTTACCTATCAAGCCTGTTCCAATATATGTTTGGCTCCAAAAACGATGGAAATCAAGTTTGACAATACAATGGAAAAAAAAAACTTCGATTCACAGGAAACTGAATTAGCTCTTCTATATATTGTAATCCTCGCTTTTTTTGGGGGCCTGATTTTGAACTTCATGCCGTGCGTGCTCCCGATTTTGTTTCTAAAAATTTTTGATTTAATACGAAAGTCCGGGGAATCAAAGCGCAATATGCTTAAGTGGGGTTTTGCCACGACAGGCGGAATATGCAGCGCTTTTTTTGCAATAGCTTCTATTATTTTCGTCATTCGCTTGATGGGACATGCGGTGGGCTGGGGTTTCCAATTCCAATATCCGGCATATACCGCTACAATGGCTTTGTGTCTCATGGTTTTCGCTTTGAGCCTTTGGGGAATTTTTGATATTTGGATGCCAGGCAATATGCTTAAAGTGTGGGAGAAACGAGCAAAGC
Source organism: Candidatus Fibrimonadales bacterium (assembly GCA_009788135.1). GTDB lineage: Bacteria > Fibrobacterota > Fibrobacteria > Fibrobacterales > Fibrobacteraceae > Fibrimonas. Next base: position 18,258 of record WQSA01000009.1, on the reverse strand, counting down.
AGGGAGGTACAACTGGAGCTTTTGCCTATGGAATTCTGCTGGTGCTTTTGTCAACTCCTTGCTCCGCTCCATTTTTGGGCACGGCTGTGGGCTTTGCTTTCGCAGCTTCCAATGCGCAGTTGTTTTTGATTTTTGCAGCCGTTGCGTTTGGAATGTCTTTTCCGTATCTTGTTTTGAGCGCTTTTCCTCAGTGGACTGCAAAGCTTCCCAAGCCTGGCGCCTGGATGCTCGTGCTCAGGCGGCTTTTGGGATTCCCGCTTTTGCTTACGGTTGTATGGCTGGTTTGGATTTTTGGCAAGCAAACTGATTCGGGGGCTACTTTTAAGCTCGGCATGCTTTTGTGCGCAGGAACTTTTTTTGCATGGCTTTCCGGTTTAATTGCAAAGCCGGGAAAATCCTGGTGGCGTTTTGTTCTTTTGTGGTTTATTTTTGCGATTATGTATATATTTTTGTGGAGCAATTGGATTAGCCCGCAGATTCGAGAGACCGGTTTGAATGAGATTAGCGGCAAAGACGGAGAATGGGTTGTATTTTCAGAGGAGAGGCTAGACAGTTTGCAGAGCGAGGGATATGCAGTTTGGATCAATGGAACTGCTGATTGGTGCATCACTTGCAAAATGAATGAGAAAACCGTTTTTGAAGACGAGAATGTGAAAAACGCTTTTGAAGAAATTCCCGTAGTTAAAATGCGTGCCAATTACACAAATTCCAACCCGGAGGCTTTGAAATTTTTCCAATTATATGGTCGCAGCGGAGTTCCGTTCGATTTGCTGCTGACTGCTCAGCAAGAACCTATTTTGCTGCCGGAAATTTTAACTGCAAACACTGTGGTGGAAACATTATGGAGGGCATATTGAATGCATAAAATCCGAGAAATGTTCGACCAGATTCACAAACGTTACGATTTGCTCAATCACTTGATGTCTGCTGGCCGCGATATTGCCTGGCGCAAAGCTTGCTGCAAAAGACTGCCGCAGAAAGAAAACGCCGTAGTGCTTGATTTATGCGGCGGAACGGGAGACTTTTCGCTTTCGTTTCGCAAGGGCGCTGCGCCAAAATTGTCGTTAGTAGGCGATTTCGCTGAAAAAATGCTGGAAGTTGCTGCAAAAAAAGATGCGAACTTAAAACTCGTTCAGATGGATGCAACGAAAATTCCCATTGCGGATAACTCGGTTGATTTTGTTTTGAACGGCTTTGGAATGCGGAACATTCAGGAATTGGACATGGCTTTTGGAGAGGCTTTCAGAGTTCTGAAACCAGGCGGCTATTTTGCGACTCTCGATTTTTTTAAACCAGAGAAAACCATTTCAAAATTATTTTACCAGAGAATTGCGCCGCTTGCGCTTCCGTTCGCTGGCATGATTCTCAGCAAGCACAATGCGTATCGCTATCTTGTGCTTTCCATTCTGAACTTCATAACAGCAAAAGAATACGTTGCCAAAGCCAAGAACGCAGGCTTTGCACTGCGCAGCGTAAAAGCTCTGGATGGCGGCTTGGCCCACATTGTAATCTGCGAGAAAAAATGAAAACTATACTACTGGGAATTACCGGGGCTTCGGGGGCTATATATGCAAAGCGTTTTTTGCACAAGGCAGGGGAGCTTGGCCTTTCCGTTGAGCTTATTGTCACCAAGAATGGCGAAGCGGTTTTGAAACATGAAAATTGCTTTGATATTTTGCAGAATTGCAAGATTCACAAAATAGACGATTTTTTTGCACCCCCTGCAACGGGAAGCTCGGATTATTCTGGGCTTGCAATCTTGCCCTGTTCAATGGGAACCTTGGGACGCATAGCCGCTGGCACAAGCGATAACCTTTTGATACGCGCCGCGGATGTATGCCTAAAGGAGAGTCGCCCGCTGGTGCTTGTTCCTAGGGAAATGCCCCTTAGCGAAATCCATCTGGAAAACATGCTCAGGCTAAAGCGAGCTGGTGCAACCATAATCCCAGCCTGTCCGCATTTTTACAAGCACCCAAAAAATATGGACGAACTCGCAGATACCGTTGCGGAACGAGCGCTTATTTTTCTAAATTCTCTCTAACCACGATACGAGGATAATATGGCTTATTTAAATAAAGTAATGCTTATGGGCAATCTTGGCAAAGATGCCGAGGTTCGCATGACACAGAACAACAAAAAAAGGGTTTCTTTTTCCCTTGCCACTACACGCAGGTTCCGCAATCCAAATACAGGCGAGATGCAAGACGATACCGCATGGCACAGCATTGTGGCCTGGGACAAGCTTGCCGAGCGCATTGAAAAACTGGGCATCAAAAAAGGAACCCCGCTTTACGTAGAAGGCAGGGTCTCTTATCGTCAATGGAACGATCCGCAAACAGGACAAAAACATAACGTGACTGAAATTTTAATGGATAATTTTGAATTCCTGGCTCCAAGGCATAGCAGCTATTCAGGCGAAAACAGCGATGCTGGCGGAGAATATGGTTCCAACAACTTGCCTCCTCCTCCGGCTAGCGACCCGGATGAGCAACTGCCATTTTAAACTATGATTAGCGTAGAATTGGTACAAGTGGCGATTTTATGGTGCATAGCTGGCGTAGGTGTTATATGCGCCATGAATGCTCGCGGGCTTCTAAGGCAACTGGCTTCATGGCTCATTGTCATTGCTATAATTATCACTGCGGTGTTTTTTTCTTATATGGAAGTGGAAACGCTGAAACAGGAAATCGGTTTAACTGGGCCTCCGCAGTCTTCAAGTTCCGAGCCGGTGGCAAAGGATGATACAATACCAATAGCAGAAGAAGTTGTTGCCGAAAGCGATACTTTTACCGCAAGCTATATAAATGTGGAAAAACAATTGCTTGCGAATATTCTCTCTATTGCGGATTCCATTCTCGCTTTTCCGGAATGGCCTGCTATACAAGCGCAGGGTATTGAGAAACGCGAGGTTTTTGAGAGCAAAGCGCGGTTTTTGAGAAACAAGAGCATGGATTCTTACAGGCAAATCAGAAATTTAACTCCACCGCCCGAAAAAAAACTATCTTATGAAGCATTGCTTGATGCTGCGGATAATTTGCGTCTTGCCGGTTACGAGGTTCATAACCAGTTCGGATTGGAAGATGCTTTGGGGGAGAGCATCGCTAAGGCTCGGGAGCGTGCAAATCTAGTGAAATCAGCAATTTCAACCATAACAAACAAGGAGTGAAAATGAAGCATGTAGCAATAGCAGGCGCAACGGGCGCGGTAGGTCAGGAATTACTGACTCTTTTGGCGGAAAGAAATTTCCCAATAAAATCTTTGAAATTATTGGCTTCGTCAAGAAGCGCTGGCAAAAAAATAAAGTTCAAAGGCGAAGACATTGTTGTGCAGGAGCTTCGCCACGATTCTTTTGAAGGAGTGGATTTGGTTTTATCCTCCGCCGGAGGCTCTATATCAAAAGAATTCATGCCATCAGCCGTTAATTCCGGCGCAGTGGTTGTGGATAACACATCCTACTTCAGAATGAATCCCGATGTCCCGCTCGTGGTGCCGGAAATAAACCCGGAAGACATTAAAAAGCACAAAGGCATTATAGCCAATCCGAATTGCAGCACTATAATAATGCTTTTGCCGTTATACCCTCTATACAAGGCTTTTGGCGTTGAAAGAGTTCATGCAACCACATACCAGGCGGCAAGCGGAGCTGGCGCGGTTGCTATGGAAGAGCTGCGTTTGGAAAGCGCCGCTCTTGCTGAGGGAAAAACCTTTAATCGCACGGTAATTCCTCATCAATACGCATTCAATTTGTTTCCGCACAATTCTTCTTACAACGATGGCAGCCCGGAAAAATCCGGTTCCAATGCGCCAAACGGTTATTGCGAAGAAGAATGGAAAATGGTAGCCGAAACCCATAAAATTTTCGCCGATGACAATTTGCGCGTAAATGCCACCTGCGTAAGAGTTCCGGTTTTGAGGGCCCATTCGGAGGCTTTGAACATAAGGCTTTCCAAAAAAACAACCGTTGCGGAAATTTACGATGTTTTGCGCAAAGCACCCGGCGTTGAAATTCTGGAAGACCCTTCCAAAAATCGTTGGCCCATGCCAATAGATGCCAGCGGCAAAGACCCTGTGCTGGTTGGCAGGGTTCGCGTTGACCAATCGCAGGACAACGCTTTTGACTTGTGGGTTGTGGGCGACCAAATCCGCAAAGGCGCAGCGTTGAATGCGATACAGATAGCGGAGCTTCTTTAATGGTTTTTTCCGTACTTCTCGGCTTGGCGCTCTTTGCGGTTACTTGCTATCTTGTGCTTCTGTTTTTTCAGGTGCACAGGGTTGAGAAGAAAATATCTGATTTGATTCAGATGGTTGAGGTTCATTTGCTGAACAGGTATGGGCATAATCCGAATAAAAACGTGCATTTGATTGATGTTAAAAAAGCAATGTCAGAAGAGGATGAATAAAAAATGTTGCCATTTGGAGGAACGCCCAGGCCAAATTGGGTGGAGATAGACTTAGACAATTTGCAGAGCAATATCCTCTATGTTAGAGGTTTGCTGCCGCAGGGCGTTAAAATACTTTTGCCTGTAAAGGCAGATGCTTATGGGCATGGCTCCTTGGCCATCTCTTTTGCGGCTATAGAAGCCGGCATAGACTTTCTTGGCGTTGCGCATTTGTTCGAGGGAATTGCCCTGAGGGAACACGGGGTTAAAGCTAGGATTTTGGTTTTGGGCCCATGTTTGGAAAGCGATTTGCCGTTTATGGAAAAGCATAATCTAACGCCTTCTGTCTCGGATTTTGAAATAGCAAAAAAATGCCCCGCAGGCATGAAAATTCATATACAAATAGACACTGGAATGCATCGTTTTGGCATAAAATACGATAATTTTGACGAGGTAAAAAAGATATGCGCGCTTCCGAATTTGGAAGTCGAGGGAATGTATTCGCACCTTGCCACTGCAGATATTCCGGAGCACAGCGCTATGAACATACAGCTTGTTCGCTTTGACAGGATGGTAAAAGAATTGGAAAAAGATGGTATGAGGCCGTCTATTTGCCATATAGCCAATTCTGCGGCAACGCTTTCGTTTGCCGGCAGAACGCATTACGATATGGTCAGGCCGGGCATTGCTCTTTATGGCTACGATTATCCTGGAAAACCAGTGCTAAGGCTTCGCTCTACGGTGCGGGCTTTGAGGTATGTAGAAGCTGGGGACGGCATTTCTTACGGGCATTATTTCATAGCTAAAAAGGATATGCGCGTAGCTACCATAGCCATTGGCTACGGAGATGGTTATATGCGTGGCGAGCCCACTAGGGGCGTTATTTTTATCCGTGGCAAGGCTTGCCCTATTTTGGGACGCGTATGCATGGACGCTTGCATGGTGGATGTTAGCGCTATTCCGGATGTGCAGGTTGGCGATATTGCAGAGTGCATAAACGGGGAATATTCCCCGGAGATATCCGTTGAGGCGTTTGCCGCCGAGCACAGAACCATTTCTTACGAGATAACAACCCGCATGGCGCGCCGTCTTTACCGAATTTATCGCTATAAAGGCGAAACTCTTGGCTGGCACGATTTGAGGGAGCATAATTTTCTAGCTGGCGGCTCATAGAAAGAACTTAGTTTTTTGCTCATTTTTCTACATTTACCCCACGCGCCTCTCTAGCTCAGTTGGTAGAGCAGCTGATTCGTAATCAGCAGGTCGGCGGTTCAAGTCCGCTGGGAGGCTTTATTTCCCATTATGTTGAAGATTTAATTTCCGACTCTTCCCATTCTGCAAGCTTCTTTTTATAGATTCGCTGTTCCGCATCTACTGCCAGCACATCTATTTCACGGGTTTTCCGCTGCTTGATTTTATATTCATATTCAATGCTGTCAATTCTTTCATCGTAAGGACCGCGCTTTGAGATTAATTTTGCAAAGATGGGGGCAAGCTCCATGGCAAAAAACAGCAATGTTAGCATCATGCTTATGCGTTTCATAGTATCGTTTTCGCTTAATTCTCCTAAGGCCTCCAACTGAGTTACAAAAGTGTTTGAAAAAGATTTGCCAGTTTCTTTCATCATAGCCTCTATCTCTGCCTTGGCAATATCGTGCGTCGAAGCGTCATCCGCCTTTACCATTTTCAATTCCTGCTTCGCAGCTTCAAGTTCTTCATATTTATTCTTGTAATATTCGTATTTCATAGCATCTATATCCTTTTTCATTTTGTCAACATCTCTCTGAGCGGAATTAACAGCGTATTGCAGTCTCTTGCCTTCTTCGATTAATTTATTTCTTTGATTGTCGGGAACAGAATCTAGAGCTTCAATTTGCTGAATAGCCAAATCGTTGCCAGCTTTTTTGCTTTTGCTCTTTGCAAGCACTTCTTCAGCTTCTTTGAGCTTGCCTCTCAGATGATTTTTTACCAGCGGAGGATCTTCCGCAGACTTCAATTCCGCTTCTATTTTGTTAATCTTGGCCTCCAAGGCCTCGTTCTCAGCGGTCTCGTTTATTCTATAGCGTTTTTCAATTTGCACTTTGTGCTTATCTATGGCATCCTGCTTGCTTTGCACTATGGCATCTCTGAGCCTGTCTTCAAATATTTTTACTTCAAGCGGTTTTGCGATTGTAATTGCAATGATGAGCGCCAATGCTATGCGTGGCAAAGCGCAAAAAAATTCCGTGGAAATTCTGAAAATTCCGCTAAAAGGACCATATTTCTCAAATGGTTTGTCGTCCAGTTTTTTGAGAGTGACAATTATAAAGCGATCCAGATTGAAAATAACCAGCCCCCAAAGAAATCCAAAAATCATTGCCGCATGAAATGATTGAAAAACGGAATAAAGCGCATAACCACAGGAGACCCAAGCCAGCAAGCCTGTAAAAAGCACAGTCGCGCCAAGGCTGGTGTATTTTTGCCATTCAGTGTGGCAGTCTTCTATAATATCCCTTTCTGCACCGGCACAAAATATGATAAAGAACCATTGTACAGGGTTTAATTTTCTTTTTTTAGGAACAGTTTCATCATTTGGGGTGCTCATAGGGTGTTAATATAGAAATTTAGAATTCTGCAAAATCCACGCCTTCCCCGCACAATTCCGCAATTACCTTGCCCACCAGATAAAGCGAGCCTGTAACTAAAACTTGAGCTTTGTTTTTAAATGTTTCATTCGTGGTTTTGATTTTCAATTTTTTGCAAATTTCCGCAATCTCCTCAGCGCTTCTCGCTCTCGGATTTTCAATTTGTACCGGGTGGCATACTGATATGTGCGGCTTAAGCTCTCTGAGAACGCCTTCCGTATCCTTGTCTGTTAGCGATGCAAAAATGCATGGCAGGGGACCTATATTTTTTTCCTTCAGGCATTTCGCTAAAACTTTTGCGGCATCAGGATTATGCGCTCCATCTAAAATAAAATTCTTTAGCTCTTGCATTCTGCCTGGCCATGCGGCATTTTTCAATGCAGCTCTCGCTTTGTCTTTGTTGAAAGTTGCATCCAAAAATTCTTCTGCAATTGTCCAGGCCAATTCTGCATTCTTCGCATAAATTTTTCCGAAGTTTCCAACTTGCAATGGCGGGTTGATTTTTTTCGCTTTCGCATGAGGCGGACACTTTGCCAAAAGCTCTTGCTTCAGGTCCCCAAGGATGAGAATTGCGTTCTTTTTTGCTATGCCCAGTTTTTCCTTTAAGATTTTCTCTTCGCTGTTGCCCAGAAACTCCGTATGATCCAAGCCTATGCTCGTTATTGCCGCTATGTTTCCGCTTGCTATTCTGGTGCTGTCTAGCCTACCGCCCAAACCCGCTTCCATAACAGCAACCAAAATATTATTTTTCTTAAACCATAAGAAAGCTGCTGCTGTCAAGGTTTCAAAATAAGAAGGTTCAATTTTTGCGATTTTTGCCGCTCGCTCAACTTGCAAAAGAACGTTGTCCAATTCGCTCTGAGAAATCATTTTTCCGTTAATTCTAATCCTTTCTCTGACGCTAACCAAATGCGGGCTCGTAAAAAGCCCCGCTGAAACTCCGTGCCCTTTAAAAATGCTCGATAAATAAAAAGCCGTGCTTCCCTTGCCGTTTGTGCCGGCAATGTGAATGCTTTCAAAATTCCTCTGCGGATTTCCAAGCGCTTTGCACAAAATTCTCATATTGCGCAAACCTTTGGAAAAGCCAAAAGGAATTCTGGATAAAAGATATTTAGACATTGAACTCGGCATCTTCTTCTGCCGCAAGCAAAGCCTCTTCCCAGTCATCGTCGAGAGCATCTACTATATCGTTCTCATCGAGGTCTTTTGTTTTTTGCATGGATTTCTCCATGGAGCGGCGCATTAATTCCATTTGGGCGTCGGAGAATACTCCCTCCTTGGACTGGCCAAGGTCTAGAAGCGTGGCGCAATCCACGCAGTATCCAAGAGACTTGTTTACATAAAATTTTTGGTCAACATTATTCATATTGCACTTAACGCAAACTTGTCCTTCGCAACCTTCAAAGTAAGTTCTATTCTCGTATTCCAGTTGCTGCGAAAGAAGCTCAACCAAATTTTTGCTGTCCATTGTGCTGCCTATTTTCGGGCGGCTCCACACAGTTGGCTTGTCTGGAAGCTTTGACAAATTAATATGCTTGCGCTTGCCGTTGCTGTCTTCTTTTTCAACATCAAAAAAGAAAGGCACTTTTATGAATTTCGCGCCTTGAATTATTAACGAAGATTCTATTTTCGCTGATGCGGCTTTTGGCTGCGCTGTTTTAGGCTGTTCAGTTTTGTGCTGCACAGCTTTGTGTTGCGCGGCTTTGGCAACGGTTTTTGCTACGGGTTTGGCTACCGCTTTTTTTGCCTCTGTTTTTTTTGCTGCTGGCTTTTTGCTTGGCATAGCTTGATTTTCCGTTTTTATTTTGATTCCACTATCTGCACTTTAATAATAGGATCATAGGGTTCTATGCGATAGACCACGTCCAAACCGCTTTCTACAATGCCAAAAATCGTGTGTTTGCCATCCAAATGCGGCTGTGCCCACTGGGCTATAAAAAATTGCGAGCCGCCGGTGTTAGGTCCGGAATTGGCCATGGAAAGCGACCCCGGAACGTGCTTTAGGTTATTCATTTCGTCATCTATCGAATATCCAGGCCCGCCAGTGCCATTACCCTGAGGATCGCCGCCCTGAATGACAAAGCGCTGAATTACCCTGTGAAACGAAAGCCCGTTGTAGAAACCTTTGTTTGCCAGGTCTATAAAATTGGCCACGGTGTTCGGGGCATCTTTAAAGAGCAGATTTACGGTAATCTGCCCTTCATGGGTGTCTATTATGGCCTGAATCTTCTTTATGCCTTCGTAGCTTTTATCGAACACTTTGCCTGAAGCAAAGGCATTTCCAGCCAAAAAAGACAAAATAAACGTGAAAATGAGAAATTTACGCATGAGGAGAATATAGTAAATCAATCCTCAATGTAGGGGTGATACCAGTAGCGTGCAAAAACTGCCAAAATGATAAATTTTATTGCCGAGAACGATACAAAAAACACCTGCTCCTTGCATTTGCATCGCTTGCTTCTATGCTGCCGTTCAGCTTGGCACCAAGCACATTCACAAATTCTTCATGGCAATTATATACATAAGTTACTGGATCCTCCACGCCTGCAACCAAAGCGGTTCCGTTCATAAAAGGTTAGTTTATAAGCTAAACTGACCCTCAACAGGGTCCAAGGCGACACTAGCAGAAAAGTTGGTTCGCCAAACAATGTCTCTCAACAAATGACGAATTAGGCTTTTGCAAAACTCCCGTATATCGTGCTACGATATATGCAGGACATTCCATTTTTAAGGGTTGTATATGCCCCTTTTTTAGTTTCATTTTAACCTCACCTATCTATTATTCTTAATGCAACGTACAGACATCAATGATTCTTTATTCTCTTCAATCATTAACCCACTTATACTGCTATCATCGTCGCTATACATTGATGCATATTTAACTTTGTCCATAAACTCTGTAGTACTCCACCAATAACCAGCAATGCCTATATCTTGGAATTCGTCATAAGATTCGTCATAATAACCACTAGGAAGTGCCAAGAAACCATAATCGTCAGTACCATTGCCTTTTTCCCAATCATTTTTCGCTTTAAGTTTATTTATAGCTTCTTTCCCCCCACCAAGATAAGCGTATGGCATTTGCCATTCTTCATAACTTGGTAAATGCCAGTCCTTTGGGCAAACTTTCATTGCTTCGTTCCAATTATAAAGTCTTCCATATTTTTCGCAGTTAACGGGGTCGTTATCATAGCATTTTCCAATACTTTTGCCTCTGTCGTAATTCAAATTCTCAGCCATCCAAATCTGTTCACCTATTTTTGTCACTTTATATGCTTTTCCGTCACGATCGTCAGTTATCGTTCCTCTCCCTTCTGAGTCTAGTATTACAGCTGCTTCTACGGAAGGAAATATGGATGTTAGGAAGTTAAAAAATATGAATGTCAAAGCAATCAAAGAAAGTGCTGTAAAAAAAAATAGTTTAATTTTCTTCATTATGTTTACCTCACCGCCACACGAAAAGTTTTCATTCCAACATTCACAATATATATTCCTTTTGCATGAACCATGATTTGCAAATTGTCAGAGCCTGATTTATTTGATATAAGTTTACCCTGCAGGTTGTATATCTCAACTTTTGAATTTTTGGGTAGATTTCCAAGTACAATAAAGTTGCTTGTTGCGTAGGCAAAAATTTTGTTTGCTGTGATTTGTGGTTGGCGAATGGGAGTGTTATTATTGCATCCTTCGTTATATTCAATACTTAGCAAATACGGATAACCACAGTTTATTTTGCTGTCAATTCCCCAGATTCCAGAAAAATTCCAGTCAATGAAAGTAGATTGTTGTTTCATTTCTGCCATAGTTTTACCTTCACCTTTGCCTTCATCATTTGTTTGCCCTTCATAATAACTATTATTTATAGCTCCTCCATTTTCTCCTATCAAACCGCTAACCATAGCTTCACCTAACACCCTACTAATGGAATAACTACTATTTATAACACCTCTATTTATTCCTACAAGTCCGCCTACATAACTTATTCCAATTACAGTCCCCATTGAATAGCAGTTGATAACTTTACCACTACTAATGTTGATTCCTAAAAATCCGCCTACGTGAGTATGTCCAGTAACCATACTTGTAGAATAACTACTATTTATAACACCGCTATAGTTTTCTCCTACAAGCCCGCCTACGTAGAACGCATTTCTTGCAGTCACCGTACCTGCGGAATAACTGTTATTTATAATGCCATTGTTATTTCCAACAAGACCGCCTATTATTCTTGTTTCGCTATCTTCAGTAGATATTATCATAGCAATGGAATAACTACTATTTATAACACCTCTATTTATTCCCACCAGTCCGCCAACATTGTTATTGCCAGAAACTATACCTGTGAAATAGCTATTACTTATTGTACCGTTATTGAATCCTGCAAGTCCGCCAATATACTGTATTCCTTTAATATACGAAGCGGCTATCCCAAGATTCTTTATAATTCCATAAGAACCTACATTCCCGAACAATCCTTTATAACTGCTTTGATGACCAACAAGATAAATATTATTGAAATAAATGCCGCTGATAACAAAATTATTGCCTTCAAAAGTTCCATTGAACAAATAGTCCTTACCTAAAGAATACGTTCCTATAGAAATCCACTCGTTAGTAGGAGGTTCTCGGTCCCAATTTTTCCAATTTGTAGTATCGTTAATGACAATGTCTTGCTCAAGTTTAATTGTTTGACCAAAAAAATCATACCCACCATTCACCAACTCTGCAAATTCAACTAATTGCCCCATTGTTTTTATAGAAATTTCGTTTTTTAAATACGGATAGCCACCATTTATTTCATTGTTAATTCCCCAAATAAAATAAAATCTCCAATCAATAAAAGTAGATTGCAATTTCATTTCTGCCGTAGTTTTACCTTCGCCTTTGCCTACGTCGTTTTGACCACTTGTTTCTTTATTGTAATAACTACCACTTATATTACTTCCTTCTCCCACAAGACCTCCAACTCGGTTCCTTCCTTTCACTAACCCAATAGAATAGCTGTTTTTTATTATGCCATTTCCAGCTAAACCTCCTACATAATCCGTACCAGTCACATCACCGATAGAATAACTATTGCTTATTCTACCACCCACTCCAGCAAGTCCACCAATAAAATTTCCTGTTCCAATAACCTCGGCAGCAGAATAACTATTGTCTATTGCACTAGCACTATTATCTCCCACCAACCCACCAACATTGTCTACTCCCATTACATAGCCAATAGAATAGCTATTATTTATCTTGCCGTTAGAGGAATTTTTTCCAGCAAGCCCTCCAACATTATTTGCCCCAGTCACTACGCCTGAAGAGTAACTATTGCTGACTGTACTGTACTCTGAAAAATTTATTCCCATCAACCCTCCAACTCCGCTTATTCCTGTTATCGTACTCAAGGAATAACTACTACGTACATTGCATGTGTTTATTCCCACCAATCCGCCAACATTATTTGTTCCTATCACTGTAACTGCGGCGTGGCAGTTGCTTATCATACAAGTTGTACCATCATTAGCTCCCACAAGCCCGCCAACATAGTCTCTACCTTTAATATACGAAGCAACAACTCCAAGATTTTTTATAGTTGCAGAAAAGCTTATGCGTTTAAATAAACCTTGATAATCACTTGTAGAATTTATATAAATTCCACTTACAACAAAGTTATTTCCGTCAAATGTTCCTTTGAATAAATTATTCGAAACGGAGTTAGAATATGTGCCTATTGGCGTCCAAGTGTTAGTTGGTGCATTGTCTTCGTTCCAATTTTTCCAATTTGTAGTATCATTTAGCGTAATGTTGTTACCTAACATAACGATCTTATCGCTAAAATCATTTCCACCATTCACCAACCCAGCCAACCCAGCCAACTGCTCTGCCGTAGTTATTGTAAACTCGCTTGCAGATTTGTTGTTGGTGTACCATGTGGTATCCACCGTTCCATCCCAAACATCCTGCGCAAAAACACTCTGCACAACCAAAACCAGCAACACCGCAAAAAAACTGCACACTATACTCACCTTCCCTTTACGCAATCCGCCAAAATCATAAACGCCAAAGTCTGCGTTGTTTCCGTATCGTAAGGTGTCTCTATATCCATCCACCCCAAAGCCTGCAACGTCGGAGCGCCGTTCAAGCCCAGAGGCGACAAATAAATCGCATTCCGCACTAAATCCGTGAACCTGAACAGTTCTCCGTTCAGAAAATCCAACGGATTCCCATGCACATCCGCCTGCTTCGCAGCCTCGTGCTCCAAACATTTGCAATTTCCCGACCTGTCGCATTCACAACCTCCGTTGTTATCCTTGCACGCTTTGCACGCTTCCAGACTCCACCACTTCTCTAACAACAGCCACTTCCGTAATTTTTTTTTCCGCTGCCTCGCAATGCGAAGCAAACCAAGAAGAAAATTTAGGTTCAATTTCCTTTAACTTCTTGATCAGCGCCGCCTTGTCAGTTAAACTAAAAGTCGTAATGCCATGCGGATTGCCATTTTCATCCTGTACCCCAGAAAAATCCTCCAAAAGCTTTTCCGAATTGGAAATGTCAATATAAGGACCGTTTATGGAAAGAACGATCGTTGAAAGTTCAGATATAATATCGTCTTCAAAGTTCATACAATATTCCATTTTGAGTATCTAATTCAAAATCAATCAGCTACTTTAAGCTTCTTTAGATAAAATAGTAAATGAACTAGCCAGGAAAAAACATGAACAAAGCTACTTAACCAAGACACTACATATAGCGTTTCAGCTTTTGACAGACGCCAGGGGCATAAAAACGAAAAAATAAAAAAATGCTAAAGTTTCCTGGTTTTCTGCCGATAAAGGATACAGGATAATTGTATATTATCCAAAACTTAGCGGGGTGTATATGGCAATGATGATTGACAAAGCCTCTGGGTTAGGGTTAAACCACCAGATTAGCGAAAGGCAAAAAGCACTTTCCAAGGTCCATGAAAAAATGGGCACCGGAAAGCAAATCAACCGTGCGCAAGACAATGCGTCAGGGCTTGCCGTTGCAAAATTGCTCGAAGCCATGTCTAGAGGATACAAAGCCAATTCCATAAACATCGGCGATGGCATGAGCGCAATGAACATAGGCGAAGGCGCAACCCAAGGCATATCCGATATGCTCACAAGAATGCGCGAACTGAGCATTCAAGCCTCCAACGATACCCTGAACGATAGCGACCGCAAGGCCCTGAACAGCGAATTTCAGCAACTGAAGCTGGAAGTTGACAGGCAAGCCAAAGGAACGCAGTTCAATACCCAAGACTTAATTTCGGGCCAAGGCCCCATGAGCGACGGCTCCGGCCAGCTCCAGGTTGGTCCCAACGCAGGGCCGGAAAACCAAATCAACATAGCAAAATCTGACCTTAGCGCAGGTTCCATTGGAATCAGCGGTTTGGATATATCAACCAGAGAAGGCGCATCGGCGGCTATGGAAGGCATAGACAATGCCAACAAAACAGTTCTGGAATCTCGCGTAAACTTTGGCGTTCAATACAACCGCATGGAATATACGGCCAATAACAACGAAAACATGAATATCAACACAACCGCTGCGCTCCAGCTTTTGGAAGATTTGGATTTTGCCAAAGCTACCATGGACAAAGCCCGCGATGATATTCTAAACCAGAGCGCCGTGCTTGCGCAACGCAATTTTCAGGATATTTCCAGAAATTCCATGCTTTCATTGTTAGGTCAAGGTGCCTGAGCTAACCGAACAACAGAATTGGGAACAAAAAGAAGCCGTCCGGCTGTATGCTTACGGCGCGGCATATACAGCTGGAAAATTGAAATCGCACCAAATGCTTCTGGAAAAGGCTCTGCTTCTTATGCATGCAATCAAAACTGGAGATTTGAATAAACGGGATCAGGCTCAGAACATAGTGGCATATCTGCAAGCCAGCTTGGACGTGGAGTTTGAGGAGGCCCAGAATTTGTTCATTGTTTACGGGCATTTATGGGATGCTCTTGAGGCCAATACCCCGGAAACTTTGAGTTTGGCAGAAGATTTTTTAAGGGAAATCAGAGAAGTTGTAATGGAAGTCCACCGCAGACAGCCAAGGCCCATTAAAAAGAAAAAAAAATAAATGGAAAGCATATCTATAAAAAATTTGAAGTTCAGCTACGGTGCAAACAATATTCTCAGCGGCGTCAATCTTTTTCTTGAAAAAGGCGATATGCTTTGCATCACGGGAAAATCCGGCGAAGGCAAGAGCACTTTTTTGCGGGTAATTGCAGGCTTGGAAAAAGCTACTTCAGGAGAGGTAGTGCTTTTTGGCGAAACTGTAAAACAGAGTGAATGGACTGCTTTGAACATTGCGCAAAAAGGCGTAGGATTTGTGTTTCAAAATGACGCTTTGATTTCCGATCTAACAGTTAGAGAAAATATAGCGCTTCCGCTTCGCTACCATAAAATGGGAACGGAAGAAGAAATCAAGAAAAAAGTGGCTAACGCTCTTGTGCTTATGCTTGCAAGCCGTTTTGCAAACGAATATCCATACTCGCTTTCACTGGGAATGCGAAAGCGAGTAGCCATTGCACGTTCCTGGGCGCTTAATGCAAGCGTTCTCCTTTTAGACGAGCCAACCACCGGTTTGGACAAAAGCAGCCGAGACAACCTGCTCTCTCTTGTGAACA
This sequence comes from Candidatus Fibrimonadales bacterium, assembly GCA_009788135.1. Classification (GTDB taxonomy): domain Bacteria; phylum Fibrobacterota; class Fibrobacteria; order Fibrobacterales; family Fibrobacteraceae; genus Fibrimonas. The sequence continues at coordinate 2,610 of WQSA01000009.1, read as the reverse complement.
ATTTGAAAGAGGTGTATAAAACTACCATCATAATGGTTGTGAGCGATTTGCATGTGGCACGCGAGCTGAACAGCAAAATATCTTTTTTAATGGACAAGAAGCTAACCGACCCCTTGTTTTACGATGAAATTAAAAACCATGAAAATCCAAGAATCAGATTAATGGTCAATTAACGGGAAGGGCGAGATTCGAACTCGCGGTGGGCTTTAGGCCCACACGTCCTTAGCAGGGACGCACCTTCGGCCAGCTCGGTCACCTTCCCAGGAAGCTTTAATATAGAAAATCCCGAGCTACCCCTACAAGCTTCAAAATTTTTTCCATGTCTTTTACGCCATCGGTTTCTGCGCCGCTTGAAACATCCACTGCAAAGGGGTTCAGCTTCAGGGCATCTTTTATATTTTCCTGATTTATTCCGCCCGCAAGAAAATAGTTTTGACTTAGGTTCAGATTTTTCAAGAGCCCCCAGTCAAAGGTCTGTCCGGAGCCAGGGGTTGGAGAATCTAGAAGGATATAGTCGGAGAGTTGAGAGTTGAAAGCGGAGAGTGGAGAGTGGACTCTGATTATTTTTGCATCGCATTTTTCTTTTAATTTTTCAATATATTCATCGGATTCGCCGCCGTGCAACTGAACCATATTTATTATGCCGTTTTTTTGCAAAGCTATAATATCTTCAATTTTCGCATTTACAAAAACCCCAACCGGAATAATATCTTTTGAGAGTTTTTTTCTCAGGCTTTCAGCCAGTTTCGCATTTACAAATCTTTTGCTTTTTTCTGCGAACACAAAACCTATGAAATCAGGCTTTGCCTCGTTTGCAAAGTCTATGTCTTGCTCGCGGAAAAGACCGCAGATTTTGATTTTGGACATTAGTGGAATTTAGTAAGCTAAATATCTATATTATAATTTGGAGGCATCTATGAATAAACCATTTTTACTTTTCGCCGTTTTGGCTAGCATAATTACGTTCTCCGCAAGCGTATTCGCACAGCCACAAACTTCGGGATGGCTCTCCAGTTATTGGGATGGATGCAAACCCACTTGTTCTTGGTATCAGAATTTGTCATCGGATCCTAAATTTTTACAGTATGGCCTATCGAGATCTTGCGGTATTGACAACAAGGAACTCCCATTGGGCGAAATAGCAGAGGCTAAGTGCGCCAAGGAAGGCGGCCCGGCATATTCCTGCTGGAATCAGATACCCTTTGTTGACAATGGAATTGCCTACGGTTTTGGAGCTACAGCCACAGCGGTATGCGGTCAGTGTTTTGAAGTGACTTTTACTGGCGAATACGAGAATGGCAGCCCTATGCCTATGCACAAGGCGATTGCCGGGAAAAAAGCTATTATCATGGGCAGAAACACCGGAGGAGTTGGAAGCAACCAAATTGATTTTTTAATACCTGGCGGCGGCTTAGGAGATTTTGACTGTTTTTCGGAGCAGATTGGTTTGCCGCAAAACTCGGATAAACTCGGCAAGAGATTTGGCGGTCTTTTGGGGGCTTGCATTGATAAAGCGATTACCCAATTCAATGGCAATTGGGAAGCTTCGGGAGTACTTGAATGGGTTCAGAAATGCCATAGAGATGGTTGCAATTCGGCGTTTGGCGCATTTCCTGATCTTCTCGAAGGCTGCCTATTTCATGTTGACTGGATGAAATCTGCGCCTAATCCGAAAGCGACGGTCAAAGCGTTGGACGAATGTCCGCAAATATTGGTTGAGGGATATGTGCCTAAGAGCAGTAAATATACACTGCTTAGAAAGTTTATGTATTTTACATCGAGCACTGGAAGCCCGAATGTCAACCAGAGCAACAAGACCATCAACGGCGTTGGTTCGGGCGTAACGCTTACTTATAATGATGTCCACACATTGGTTGCAGGAACATATACAATGTCCTTTGCAATTGCCACTCAAGAAAAGACAAGCGTTTCGGTGACTGTGAATGGTCAATCTGTAGGAACAGTATCAAATATTACCACGAGCGACTGGGGTAAATTTGAAGCAAAGGAGTTCGGCAAGGTAAACCTAGTAGCGGGCGACAATACTATTGTATTTAGCTTTCAGACCAATAGTGCCAACATCGATTACTTCTTGCTCCTTGGCGACAAAGATGTTATTGATAAAGCTACAGGTACAAGCTCATCATCGTTATCATCTTCATCATCGCCTTCATCTTCATCATCAGATGCCAATGTTCCGATTCTAACCGCTAACCGCTTGCTACCAACCACTTATCAAGCTAAGTATTATAAACTAAACGGAACCCCAATGGGAACCGCCAAGCCTGTTGCTTCTGGCGTATATATTGTGAAAACGGGGAAAGAAATAAGAAAAATTGTTGTGCGTTAATTTTTGGCTCTGAGCTTTTTCACCACCAAAATCGTGATAGGCAAGAGAATTATCTCGTAAAGCATTTTAACGCCCCACTGCGAGGGGATAGCCGCATAGGAAAAGAACGGAGTTCCCCAAAAGGCTATTGTTATGAACACAAAGCTATCAATTGCGTTCCCGGCCATGGAAGAAACGATGGCACGCACGCCAAAGCGCTTTTCGCCCTGCTTTTCCTTCATTTTCTTGAAAATAACGTCGTTTATAAAATCGCCTATCAT
>WQSA01000008.1 GCA_009788135.1 Candidatus Fibrimonadales bacterium | reverse complement strand
ATGATTTGCTCGGAAACTTCGTAAGCTCCGCCTTCAACCATGCACACGCTGTTCGCCGTTCCGCCAACCACCATATCAAGCTCGCAAATATCCAATTGCGAAAAAGTGGGATTTATAACGGGCTTGCCATCAACAATGGCAACGCGCACAGCGGCAACTTGTTCCTCGAACGGAAGCTCGGAGACCCCTACAGCGAGGCTTGCCGCGCTAACACCGAGAATGTCTGCGTCAAAACTTTTGTCTGCGCTCAGAACCTGAACTATCACCTGGACCTCGCGGGTGAAGCCATCTGGGAACATGGGGCGAATAGGACGATCTATGATCCTCGCCTTGAGGGTCTCGTCGTCGCCCGGAGGCGCTTCTCTCTTCTTATAGCCGCCCGGCAAACGGCCAGCGGCATAAGCCTTTTCTCTGAACTCCACGGTGAGCGGAAAGAAATCCGCATCTTTTTCCGGGCCAAAGCACACGGTAGCGAGCACAAAGGCATCGCCCATTCTAACGACTGCAGAGCCTGCGGCTTGTTTGGCCAGCCGGCCAGTCTCCAGAACAAGCTCCCTTCCGTCTGGCAATTTAGCAATAGCCTCCTCGGCTTTAAGCATCTTAAATTCTTGCATAATGCTCCCCTAGCGGCTAATTGCCACCACGTAAGTTGAGTTCTTTGTGCAGTGCGCGGTAGCCTTCCAAGTCTTGACGAGCATAGTATTTAAGAAGCCTTTTGCGTTTAGACACGAGCATTTGCAACCCGCGCAGGGAGTGTACGTCCTTGCGGTTTTTGCTGCAATGCTCGGTNAAATTGGCGATGCGTTCTGTTAGAATGCCTATCTGCGAGCGTACATTGCCGGAATCGCTGGNATTTTTACCTAATTTAGCGATAATCTCGGCAGTTTTTTCTTTGGTTATGGTAGCCATTACCTTTCTTCCTTCTGAAATATTGTGTTTGAAAAGAATATAGAAAATTAAAATGCGAAACAATTTCTACATTACCTCCGTGCATTTTGTTTTATTTCTTACAGTTTTTTTTGCGGTTGGCACTGGGTTTGCCGCTTCGCTCATTGGAACCGATGCTCTGGGCATGGAGCAGGCTCCCAAAAATTCCGTTATAATAAGAAACGGATTTGCTCCGCAAAACCCTGCTATACATGCTTTTGAAAACAAAACCAAGTTTGGAACAACAATCCTGTTTGAATATGCATGGGCCCAAAAAGACAAAGAAGCCATAGCAATGAATTCATTTACCGTGCCCTCAATCTCCATGGTTTTGCCACTCGGATTCGCAGGTGCATTTGGCATTGGACTTGAACAAAAATACTTTGCAAGCAATCGCTTGGAGCTTATAGACACGGCTCTGAACGCAAATGTTTTATATAATTCCAGAGTTGGAATTTACGAACTCTTGCCTAGCTACTCCATAAGGCTCCCGTTTTTAACCGATTTCGCAATTGGAACCTCTTACAGAATCCTATTTGGCAACTCATATTCCACGCTGGAACTAGGCAGCAACAAGGATTGGGGCGATGAAGCCTGGATGACTAGAAATGTTTTTATAACCGAAAAAGAAATCGGAACTTTTGAATCCGCCTCAGACTGGTGGAGAAATTTTGGATATAGCTTGCATTTCCACAAAAAAAATGTGGATTATTTCATCTCTTATTTCCCTTCCATTCAAGTGGAAAAAGATATAAAGAAAAATGTTCAGTTCAGCAATCTTGATACTCTGCAAAGCGAATTGAGGACTGAAACTTTTACGCTGCCAAAACGCTTTGCAAGCGGAGTTCATTTCCGTTTTTGGAAAAACCAGAATGCAAGCCTTGCTTACGAAGCGCAGAAAGACGAAGATGAAAATATTGTTTCTTGGTTTGCATTTGCAGAATACAAACTCAGCGGTACCGGACTTTATTACAGCCCATTTTTCCAAAGAAATGACTTTGGCATAAACGCCTGGTTTGCAGAAAAATGCTCAAACGAAGTAAATGAATACGGAGCCTCCATTTTTTCCGATTTATGGCTTGGACGCAAAGGAACTCTTGTTGGAATTGCGCTATTCGGCGGATACAGGCAAGCGAAAGAGCCGTATTGGGATGAACCATTTTTCGGATTTAAATTTAGCTTGACAGGTGTTGGCAATTGGGGCACGAGCGTTCGCCGTAGATGATTTATGAAAAACTTTGATTCTATAAAATCTGCATTCATGCAAGATGCTAAACTTGATAAAAAATTTTCAAAGGAAATTTTGCAAGAAGCTTCAAAAGAGAATTTTTCCAAAACCAAAGGCAGAGAAGATTTCCGCCATTTGCACATTGTGTGCATAGATCCGGATGGCGCTAAAGACCATGACGATGCGATAAGCATTGAGCAAACAATGCATAGCTATATTCTGGGCGTGCATATAGCGGATGTCAGCCACTTTGTAAAACCAAACTCCGCTCTGGACAAAGAAGCTCAAAAGCGAGGCTACACGCAATATTTGCCATGGACTGCAGTTCCCATGCTGCCGGAGATTCTTTCTTCGGATTTGTGCTCGCTAAAGGAAAACGAGGTTCGCTTTGCTTTCAGTTGCATAATTACTTTAGACGATAAATGCAAAGTTCGCAAATACCGCTTTGTTAAAAGCATAATCAAAGTGAGCCGCTCCATAACCTATAAGCAGGCCATGAATCTTTACGAAAAGAAAGACAAGGAAATTCTCCTGCTGGCCAAAGTTGCCGCCTCGCTCAAAAAAACTCGAGATGTTTTGGAAATGGAGAGCTCGGAATATCAATGCATTTTTAGCAAAAACGACGAACCTGAGCGCATTGTTCCAAGAGAAAGCGACAAGAGCAATTCCTGGATTGAGGAGTGCATGCTGGCCGCAAACAGATGCTGCGCCTTGGAGCTTCAAAAGCGAAAGCTCAGCGGCATTTACCGCATTCACGAGGCTCCGGACCCCAAAGACATTTCAGAGATAATGCAAGCCGAGCCAAATCTGTTTTGGTGCTCCCCTATTGACCCGAACAAGCTTTTGAAGAACTACAACGCAGAAAACAGCCAGGACAAGCGAGTTTTTGAATTGTATTCTCATATGGTAAAAAGAGCGAAAGGCAATTCTGTTTTAACGCACAGAATTCTGCGCAGCATGCAAAAAGCACAGTATAGCGCAAAGTGCGATGGCCATTTCGCTTTGCATTGGAAGGATTATGCGCATTTCACATCGCCAATTCGCCGCTATGCAGATTTGTGGTGCCACAGAGAATTAACCGGGAACAAAAAAAATACGGACGTTAATGAATTATGCAAAAATCTAAACGATGCGGAAATAATAAACCAAAAATTGGAACGCAAAGCTCTGAAGCTCTGCGCGAGTTATCTTTTGCAAGATCAGATTGGGCAAACTTTCAAAGCTGAAATTCAGGGCATAGAAGAATTTGGTGTTTTCATTTCTATTTCAAGCAGCACAATCGCTATTGCAGACGGTTTGGTTCATATGCGCGATATTCCAGGCGATTATTATGTGTATAACGAATCCTTGGGGATTCTGGTTGGCAAGCGCTCCGGAAGGAGATTTAAAAGAGGCGACAAGGTTACCGTAAAATTAATTAAGGTTAACCCGTTAAAAGGCGAAAATGATTTTGAGATTGTAGCTAGAGAACTTACCAACTCTTCTTCAAATAAACCGCTCCCAAAGGCGGAACGACCAGCTCCAAGCTCCACGGCCTTCCGTGGGAAGAAAAGTCTTCAGTCCAGCGCTCGCCAGCATTTCCCTGATTACCGCCGCCCCAAAGCTGAGAATCGGAATTGAAAATCTCAATCCACTTGCCGCAAGACGGCACGCCAACGCGATAAGGTACTCTCAGAACCGGAGTGAAGTTGAAGATGCACAGAATTTGCTCGCCGTTCCTTGACTTGCGCACAAAACTCAACACGGAATTGTCAATATCATCGCAGGTAATCCACTCAAAACCATCCCAGTGATGATCTATTTCCCAGAACGCATGCTCGGATTTATACAAATTGCCGAGAGTTCTCATCATATTGTGCAAACCGTTGTGAACTTCAAAACCCAGTAAATGCCAATCCAAAGAATGCTGTTCTTCCCACTCCTTGCCCTGACCGAATTCGCTACCCATAAACAAGAGCTTTTTGCCTGGATGTGCATACATAAATGCATAAGCCAAGCGCAAATTCGCAAACTGCTGCCAGCAATCGCCTGGCATTTTGCTCAGCATGCTACCCTTTCCGTGAACAACTTCATCGTGCGAAAGCACCAAAATAAAGTTTTCGGAGTAAGCGTAAATCATGCTGAACGTTAAATTGTGGTGATGATACTTTCTGTGAATAGGCTCTTTGCTTATGTAAGATAAGAAATCGTTCATCCAGCCCATGTTCCATTTGTAGTGGAAACCCAGACCACCAAGCTCAGGCGGACGAGTTATGCTCGGGAAACTGGTTGATTCTTCTGCGATGAAAATGGCATGCGGAGCTACTTTGCCCATTACGCTGTTCAAATGCTTTAAGAACTCCATTGTATCGTAATTTATGTTGCCGCCATCTTTGTTGGGAATCCACTCGCCGTGATTTCTGCCGTAATCCAGATAAAGCATGCTTGCAACGGCATCAACTCGCAAACCATCTACGTGAAATTCGCACAGCCAATACATTGCATTTGAAATCAAAAAGTTCGCAACTTCTCTGCGACCGTAATTGAAAATATAAGTTCCCCAGTGCGGATGCTCGCCCTGCCTTGAATCCGAATGTTCATAGCAAGCACTGCCGTCAAAACGCCCAAGAGAAAAACCATCTTTAGGGAAATGCGCAGGTACCCAGTCCAAAATAACGCCGATGTTGCTCTGATGGCATCTGTCCACAAAGCGGCGGAACTGGTCTGGCGAGCCGTATCTGCTGGTAGGAGAATAATAACCGGTAACCTGATAGCCCCAGGATTGATCCAGAGGATGTTCCATAACCGGCATAAATTCAATATGCGTGTATCCCATTTCCAAAATGTATGGAATCAAGCTATCTCCAAGCTCGTCCCAGTTCAAAAAGCGTTCGGGATTCTCCGGGTCGCGCTTCCATGAGCCAGGATGAACCTCGTATATGTTCACTGGAGAATTGAAAAATTGCGTTGCGTTGTGAGTCCGCATGTAAAGGTCGTCGCCCCATTGGTAGCCGTCCATATGCGTGACTATTGAAGCTGTGTTTGGGCGAAGTTCGCTGAATTTTGCGAGAGGATCTGCCTTTTGATACATATTGCCTTCTTTTGAATGTATCTCAAAGCGGTAAAATTCGCCCTCCCCTATTTCCGGAATAAATATTTCCCAAACTCCGCTGTTTCCGCGAACTCGCATCTGATGCCTGCGACCGTCCCAGGAATTGAAATTGCCTATAACGGAAACGGAGCGAGCGTTTGGAGCCCACACAGAAAACAAAACTCCTTTAAAGCCTTCAGCCTCAATGAGGTTTGCGCCCAATTTGCGGTAAAGCTCATAATGAACGCCAGATTGCATCAAATGCAAATCAAAATCGCTTAAAATTGGCGGGAAAACATAGGGATCAAGAACCGAATATTTTGAACCGCACTCCAATTCTATATTAAGTCTGTATAAAAAGCGTTCGTATTTTTCGTCTATTTGAGCTTCAAAAAATCCAGAATCCCCCAATTTTTCCATTTTAAATTTGCGAGACTCGTCCAAAGATNCGCCNGAAATCGTTTTNGCACCGGGCAAATAAACCCTTATGCTCATTTTGCTCCCTTTGTTTATGGGGTGCAAACCGAGTATCGAAAACGGGTCTGCGCACATAAAATCATTCAGAACCTGCATATTCGCAGGTTTAATAGTCGTCCATTTTAGCCATTTTGGAGCACTCATTCTAACCTCAGCTTTAGTTTTCAAAACTATAATCTAGAAATTTACACCACCAAGTGTATTTTGCTACCGTAATTTGTCTTCTCCACGCGTATTTGCTTATCTATTCTTTCGCAAAGTTCCGAAACATGGGAAATTATGCCTATAATGCGCTCGGAACCAGCCATATCGGAAAGAGTTTTCATGGCCAGGTCCAGCACGCCAGCGTCTAGACTGCCAAAACCCTCGTCTATAAACATAGCATCAAGATGAATGCCGCCGGCGCTCTGCTGAACAACATCAGACAAGCCAAGCGAAAGCGAAAGCGATGCCATAAAAGATTCCCCGCCAGACAAGCTCTTCACATGGCGCTGTTTTCCGGTATATGAATCCAGAACCTCTATTTCCAAGCCGTGGGAACTGCGCCCATCCGAGCTTTCTTTCGCATGAAAAAACTCATAGCGATTTTGGCTCATAACTTTAAGCCTTTGATTGGCAGTGCAAAGCACGCGATTGAAATATGCAGTTTGTACATAAGTTTCAAAATTCAATTTGCCGTTTGCCACGTCTGATAGTTGTTTTACAGAGCTGTACTGCATATCTATTTTGCCAAGTTCTTCTGTGATTGCGCAAAGCTCTTTAAGAGCGTCTGCGATTTTTCCCAAATGAATTTTTATCTCATCTCGTTTTTTGCGCAGAGCTAAAATATCCTTGCCCATCGCTGCTTCCTGAGCTTTCAATCTCTCCCAGTCCGGTTTTTCTTTTGACTCGGTTTCGCCTTCTAAACGTTTAATTTCATTGTTTAAGTGCTTGCCTTCATTCTCATAATCATTCAAGCGCTTTGCCATTTCGCCAAGCTCTTTTTCTTCAACTAGCGCAGATTTATACGCTGCGCCATCTGCAAAACCGCCATCTGCGAGCGCATTTTTATACTCATCCTTAGCGTTATTCAGCAAGTTCAAAGCATTGCTCTCTTCGCTTTCGCACTTGCCAACCAATGCAAGCGTTAATTTATGCCTGCTCTGTGCTTCCGTTTCTATTTCCGTTTTTAACGTAGAGCAAGCTGTGGATAATTCTTCGCATTTTTTCCTGATATTATTCGCTTTATTTTCCGTTTCTTTCAATTTAGCCTCGTTTACCTGCTCCCCGCAAAGCTTTGCAGGTTCGGGATGCTGGCAAGAGCCGCAAACCGGACACGGCTCTCCTGCAACAAGATTTTTAGCGAGCAAGCCAGCTTGCCCTCGCAAAAAAGCTTCATACATGGATTTGTACTGGCTATCTGCAATTTTAAATTCCTCGCAGAATTTTTCAAAATTCCGTTGCAATTCTTCAAGTCGCTTTAATTTTGAATAAAGCTGCGGATTTTCCGCTTGAGCTATAGGAATTTTCTGCTTTATATTTTCCAGATTTCTGCCTGCAGTCTCCGCATCAATCCTCGCTTTTGATAGTTCCGCTTGCCTTTTTTTATGCTGCTGGATTAAGTCCAAAACCTTGTCGGCAAAAGGCTTGACTTTGCGAAGCGCAAGCTCGCCTTGACAGCGGCGTTTGCCAAGAGCTTCTATGGCAGCGGCTTGCTTAGCATGCTCTTCAAAAGAGAGCTTTGTTTTGGCAAGGCTTTCAAATTTTCCCATCAAATCTTTTGCCATAGCAATTTCTGCAACCAACGATTTTTCTTCTTTTTCAAGCTCCTGAAGTTTTTTCTCAATTTCAGAAAGCGCAAGTTTATCCTCTTTTATTTGGGTTTTCCATGCTTCCTGAGTTTCTTTGCTTTTATTGTGGTCCGCTTCCAGCCTTTCAAAATTCTTTATGCAAAGTTTTCTTTGGTCGCTCAAATCTTTTTCTTTTAATTTCAATTTGTCCTGCAGTTTTTTATAAAAATTCGTATTGAATATGCGGCGCAGTATTTCCAAGCGTTCTTTGGTATCGCTGTGCAAAAATCTCAGGAAATCGTTTTGCGCAATCATAACTATCTGAGCGAACTGTTCGCGGCTCAATCCGATAATCTCGGTGATTTTATTTTTTACGTTCCTGTCTCCGCTCGCAACATTTCCGTCTGGCAATGTCAATTCCGCTTCTTGGCTGCCGTTCTTTTTTATAATGCGCTTTATTTTATATTTTTTGCATCCAGAAGAAAAATCCAGTTCAACAAAAGTTTTTGCTTTTTCTTCTGCAAAATGACTGCAGAGCATTTGGCTTTTATCACGCGCTGTGCCGCTGGATTCGCCAAAGAGAGCAAAAGATATGGCATCGAAAATAGTTGTTTTGCCAGAACCAGTTTCTCCAGCAATAATATACAAGCCTTTTGCGCCCAAAGCAGTAAAATCGATAGTTTCCAGGCTGGCATAAGAACCGAATGCGCTCATTGTAAGTTTAAGCGGTTTCATCGCTTTCTTCCTCCAGCAATTTCAAGACTATTTTCTCCTGTTCAGAAGTCATGGTTTCGCCTTGCATTTTTTGAAAAAAATCTCTGAACAAATCGTAAGGCGATAGTTTTTCTATTTCTTTTCTATCTGCATTTATTTCTGNNATATCAATGCTTGTGCGCAAGTTTTCGAATTCAAGGCTCAAAACATTAGGATAAACGCTCCGTATTTTTCCAAGCGGGTCCAAGATTTCATTTTTATCAGTCAAAATTACCCGCAAATAATCGTTTCTATTGGCAAGCGATGCAAATTCTTCGCTTATCAAATCTTCCAGCTCGCCTTTAATTTCACGCATATCCAGCAATGGCTGCAACGGATATTTTTTTATATCGAGATTTCCTTTTTCCTTCAACTCCGCCAAAATCATGGATTTATCTTGGCGGCACTCCGAGAAAGAATATTTGAGCGGCGACCCGGCATAGCGTATATGTTTTTCGCCAACAGACTGGCTTCTGTGCAAATGACCAAGCGCAGCATAATCGAATTCCTTTATCAAAGCGGGATTTATGGCATCTAACCCACCCACCGAATTTATTTCAGATTCAGAGCGCTCCAAATTAAGATCCGCTCTGGAGAAGAATTGATGAGCAATGAGCACGTTGCGAGCGGAGCGATCTATTTCTGCTGTTGCAAGCGCAGCGGCATAAGCTTCTTCATAGCTATCGGGNTCTTGCAGNTCTTTGAAAAAAACACGTGCGTGCAAGGGTTTTATAAATGGCATNAGCCAAAAATTCACATTTCCATATTCATCTTGCAAAACAACTTTATGCGGAGCGCCGTCAAAAGTTCCGCAAATATGAATTTTTCTGTTTGCCAAAAGACGGCTGGCATAATTCAACCGCTCCGGAGAATCGTGATTTCCAGAGATTATCATAGTTGCAATATTTTCGGTTGCAAGCTCGGTTAAAAAATCATCAAAAAGACGCACTGCTTCAACGCTTGGCACTGCACGATCGTATATATCGCCGGCAATCAAAATTGCACTTGGTTTTTCCGTTTGAATGCAAGCTATTATTTGCGAAAAAATATGCCTTTGTTCATCCAGCAATGAAATATTGCCCAAGCTTTTGCCTATATGCANATCAGATATATGCAAAAATTTCATGAATCACAAATCTCTGACCTTATCCACGTAATTTCTGCCAACAGGTATTACGGTTTTGGCATTGTCGTTCAGGATAACGGCTAATTTTCCGGGAAACTGGCGGCGAATTTCGGTTATTTTGTTCACAGCAACGAGATTTGCGCGATGGACTCTGATAAAAGCTTCCGGATCCAGCTTGTTTTCCAGGTCTATTATGGGGGTATCTATTATATAGCGGTTGTCGTTTGTGTAAACGGCGGTGTATTTTTCATCGCTTTCAAAGCGTACTATGTCTGAGGTATTTATGAGCANGGTTCTATCGCCTATTTTCACCTGCAATCGCTGTGCATATTTTTCGCTTCTATTTTCTATTAAGGTTTTCAGNTTTTCAAAGAGTCCTGAAGCGTCTGGTTTTTCCAANGTGNTCAGTTTTTCAAGCGTGTGCAAGAGTCTGTCCTGTTCTATTGGTTTGAGCAGGTAGTCTATGGCATTTTTTTCAAAAGCTTTTATTGCNTATTCGTCAAACGCAGTTGCAAAAATTATATGCGGAATATCTTCTTTTGGAATTTGCGCTAAATCTTCTATCAGTTCAAATCCGCCTTTGCCAGGCATTTGTATATCCAAAAAAACAGCAAATGGTTTATTTTCAATTATCTTAGCCAAAGCCTTATCTGCGCCATCAGCTTCGTCAACCTCCAAATCTTTGCCGCTCTCCAAAAGCAGCTTGCGCATTCTAACCCGAGCGAGCGGCTCATCATCTACTATCAGGACTTTCATCATTGTAATATAGGAAATAATCAAACTATTAAAATGTATTTTGGTGCAAAATGTATTTGAATATTTATTTTCTCATTAATTTATCCATCAAAATTTCCTGTATGTTTCTACGACCGTCTATTATCGCTAAAACATTTACTTCATTTCCATCTATTTTATAAAAAATTCTCCACGGATTCTCTATAAGTTCTCTATACTCTCTAATATTCTTATCAAGTAATTCTGGAACATATCTGCCACGCTCTGGCATTCGATTTAAAGAGTTTACTTTACTTTCCAATTTATTTAAAATTTTTAGAGCATTTTGAAGACTATCATTTGCGATATAAGAGATTATCTCATCTAAATCCATTTCCGCATCTTTTGTTAAATTTACAATATACTCTTCAATCATTTAGCTTGCCTTTGTAGCTTTGCCCTAATTTCCGAAAAGACAACACTGGCCTTTCTGGTTCTTTTTGCCTTTACATCATCCTCGCCAAGTTTAATAATGTTTAACAAAGCAAAAGCATCTTGCGTTTTTTGATATGTTTCAATATCAACTAAAACAGCCTTTGCTTCTCCATTTTTTGTTATTATCACTGGATTTTTATTTTTGTAAACATAATCCATAACATCAGAGGCATTGCTCTTGATATAAGAAACCGGCTTTATATTTTCCGCAACATTTACAAACATATAAACTCCTTTTGATTACAAATAATATAGAAAAAATATCAGAATCAGAATTGGCTTAGACCCCGCAGATGAGACTCAGGAAATAGAATTCCTGCACATATCGTCTGCTTCCACCAAATGCCGCTTTCCATAGCGGTCTTCCAATTCCAAGCGTTGTCCTTTGCATGGACATCCGCAAGCCGCTGCAAACAGGCAATGCTTTGTGTGAAATGCCGGTGCAGGAGATTTGTTGTAAAAACTCGTTATTCCATTTTGCAGAAAATATTCTTCGCTTAGGCTGTTTTTTATGTTCAGGCTGTTGTAATCTCCGCATAGCTTTAAGCCTTGCAATTCTTTTAGCGCTCCTAAGTTTCGAACCAGAATTGGTTCGTAGGTTGGAGCGTATGGCGGGTCTCCTTCTTCGTGGATGCGTCTGGTTTCAAAGCTCGGTTTTTCTTGGGATATGGGACACGGCGCATATGGCTTGATTTTGAATTTGCTTAGACCTGGGAAAACCCTTTTTGTTCTTGATTCGTTTAGCTTTTCTACGGCTTTTTGCCTTAAATTGCGAATCATCTTTGCATTTGCATAAGCATCTACTTTTATGATTGGATTTTCGCAAACGTATGGCGTGCGTGAGAGACCAAAATCAAAATTTCCCAGATTGCCCTTTTCCAAAATATAATCGCTTTGGACTTCTATGTTTTCCATTTTCAGCACCAAATGCTCGCCTACCGCTCCGCAAAGCTCAATGTTTATCGGAATTTTTCTTTTATTTTGAAATGTGCTGCGAATCTCTTTTTCTTTTGACGGACTATCGTTTATATATGCAGTTTCTATGTTTTGAAACTTTTTTCCATTTGAAAATTCCAGGCAAAGCAAATCGCCATCGCACTCTGCCTTAAACACCCTGCCGCCGCACAATTCAGGCGTGAACATAATTCCATCGCCTGGCTTGCACTCATTTTCTGCTCTTATCCATACTTTTGAACCTTTTGTTTTTTCAACTTTGCCCAAAAAAGAACCTCTGTTGCCAGAAGTTTCTCCGCTCACAACGCATTGCTTGTTCAGCCAGCCCGTTGTGAAACCTCGGCTGAATACGCTTTCCATTGAATTTACTCTTGAGCGATATGCCGCTACCACGCTCGCAACGTATTCGGGGCTTTTCAGTCTGCCTTCTATTTTCAGAGAGTCTATTCCGCAAGCGATTAACTCGTCTAAAATTGGCAATGCGCACAAATCGCTGGTACTCAGCAAATATGGTTTTGAGCTTGTTTGGACTTTGCCGTCAATTACGAATTTATACGGCAATCTGCAAGGCTGAGCGCATTGCCCTCGATTGGCAGAGCGACCGCCGAAATATTCGCTGGCATGGCACTGACCGCTGTAAGATATGCACAATGCGCCGTGAATAAAGACTTCCAATTCCATGTCCGGGCAATTTTTTCTTATGGATTTTATTTGCTCTAAGGAAAGCTCTCGTGCCAAAACGCATCTGCGAATTCCCATTTCTTTGGCCATTTGAACTGCCGCAGAGCTTGCTATGGTCATTTGCGTGGAAGCGTGTACCGAGAGCCACGGAGCAACAGTTCTGAACCACCGCACAAGCCCAATATCCTGCACAATAACTGCGTCAGGGCAAAGCTCAAGATAAGGCGTTATTATCGTTTCAAAACTTGCCAATTCCTCATTTGAAACCAGAATATTGCAGGCAAAATAGACTTTGACTCCATATAAACGGCAATAATATGTTATGTTTTTAATATCTTCAAACAATAAATCCGCTTCTCTGCGCCGCGCGTTAAAGCCAGGAATTCCCACATATACGGCATCTGCGCCGCTCTGAACGGCAGCGTGGCACATCTCTTCGTTGCCAACAGGCGCAAGGAGTTCCGGGAGCATTTGAGGAAGATAGGAAAAACTCTGAATCGGGATTTTCTATATTTCTTCTTGGACTGGGAGCGACTTTATTTAAATGAGATTGGCGGAAAATGTTTTCCGCTACAACCAGTGGAGGCATTTATGCCAAAAAAAGTCGCTATTCCCTGCCGCAAGCTTATTCCAGTAAGGTTTGCGCCGCTCTTCATTGACTGGACTTTCAAAATCGTATTCGGAAAACCAGCTGGAATCCCATTGCTTATGGCTCTTCTAAACGATTTCCTGCGCAGGGTTTTGCCAAAGCCTATCAAAGAGATAAGATTTATCCCGACCGAGCTTCTTGGCGTGGCTCCCAATAGCAAAAAAGTAATCTTTGATATCCTCTGCGAAGACGGATGCAAAAGCACTTACCTCCTTGAAATGCAAAACGCCAAGCTCGAAAATGCCGATGACAGGCTCAGGCTTTACATCGCTCGCATACAGTCTGAAAACATAGACAAAGGAAACGAGGATTATACCTTGCCCGGCAGCTTCTTTATCGGAATTCTGAACCACAAAAGAGATAACGGCAAATACTTTTTCACAGAAGAGGGCTGGGTCAATTTGCAAACGAAAAAGCTTGCGAACAGCAAAGAATTCAAAGTTTTTGTAGAGCTGCCCAAATTCAACAAGAATGCATCCAAATGCAAGACTTTCAGAGAGAAGATCGTCTTCTTGTTCAAAAATCTGCACCTTCTTGAAGAAAGACCAAAGAATTTCAGCGAAAAGATATTTGATAGAATTTTCTCGGTCTCGGAAATTTGTAAATTGAACAGAGATGAACTCAAAGCCTACAGGTATAGCATGAGATATGTTGATGAAAGAAAGCTTGCCATTGATTGTGCGGTGAAAGACTCTACTATAGCTGTTACCAAGCAAGTTAGAAGGCAGCGTAGCCAGGAGATCGCCAGCGCAATGCTCGCTGATGGGCTTGAACCTGCATTCATAGCTCGTTACACAAAACTTTCACTAAGCCAAGTCAATAGGTTACGTTGAATATTCAAAGCTGATAACACCGTAGAGACGGACAATTATCCGTCTCTACAACGCATTCTTGTACAACGGGCCCGTAAAACATTTGTATAAAAATTGTATATTCCCTTAAATGACGCATTTTTGTAATATTCTAGCCTTGCCCCTGTTCCTTGCCGCTTTTGCGTACGCCGCCAACACTGTTGCCGTTTTGGAAATAGTTCCGAGCGGGGAAATGGATTTGAAGCTCTCGGAATACCGCCATTTGACTGACGAGCTTCGCACAAGAGCTCGGGAAGCATTGCCGCAAGGTAGCTATACCATTCTAACCAGAGACAACATCATGTCTTTGTTGCCCCCGGATTCGGAAGAAGCGGAGTGCCTTGCCGAAAGCTGCGCTGTTGAAATAGGCAGGGCTATTGGCGCTGAATATGTCACGCAGGGCTTTGTGGGACAATTCGGTGGAATGATGACTTTGACTGTTGAATTTTATGAGTCTATTAGCGGCAATCTTTTGGGCAGTTTTGTCACGGAAAGCAAAGATGTGATGGGTTTGCTCAATACAATTCGTGAGAAAGCCCCGGATTTGTTCACCAGAATACCAAAAAGTGATTCGGGCGAAAAGCTCGTCGTTGAGTCTAAGCCTGAAGAGCCTCCCAAAAAGATAGACCCTCAGGTGGAGGTCGTTGAAAAGAAGGGCAATGCCAGCTTTTGGGTAGCTCTTGCCCTTGACGTGTTGGGTGTTGGGCTTTTTGCTTACGGCTATGCTCAGGATATGGCTGTTGGGGATAGGCACGATGAATACAGGGCTTCGCAGTCGGATTTTGGCTCTTCCTGGAAAAAAGTGGAAGATGCCAAAACTGCGAGGAATGTGTCTTATATTGCCGGAGGTGTTTTTCTGGCAACTGGAATAGGAGTGCATATATGGTTTTAGTCTTGTTTTTTGCGTTGCTGTTCGTTTTTGGCTGCACTCAGGCGGAGCGAGACAATTCTTTGGACCCTGATGGGGTCAATTATGCTGGGGCTGTTGGGGAAAACAGCAGTTCGTCTGCGATGCCAAGCTCATCTAGCGTTGAGGATAGCAGTAGTTCGTCTGAAGACTCCAGCTCTTCGATTGAAGTTGTTGGGGAAAGCAGCAGTTCGTCTGAGATGCCAAGCTCATCTAGCGTTGAGGATAGCAGTAGTTCGTCTGAAGACTCCAGCTCTTCGATTGAAGTTGCTGGGGAAAGCAGCAGTTCGTCTGAGATGCCAAGCTCATCTAGCGTTGAGGGTAGTAGCAGTTCGTCTGAAGGCTCTAGCTCTTCTATTGTTCCCAAATATACGCTTGAAATCATTGTTGACCCAGCGGAAGGCGGCTCTGTTTCCCTCGATCCGGAATTGGAACTCTATGAGCAGGGCACGGTGGTTACCGTGAAGGCAACAGCGAATGCAAAGTACGCTTTTGTTGGTTGGTCGGGAGCGTTTGTGAGCGAATCCAAAGAGTGGTTTATTATCATGAATGACAACAAGACGCTAACCGCTAAATTCGAGCTTATCCCCCATTATTCGCTTGAAACCCACGTGAACGACGTTTACGGCGGCACAGTGCATTACTCGCCCAGCGGCGCGATCCACGTGAGCGGCACGGTAGTTACCGTGACAGCGGAGCCAGAGTTTGGCTATGAGTTCACAGGCTGGTCTGGGGATACGACGGGCACAGCAAATCCGGTTACAATCACAATGGACGAAAACAAGGAGCTGACCGCAAACTTTGCAGCGTTGCCGAGCGGAACTTTTACGGATTCAAGGGACAGCCAAGAATATGGCTGGGTGAGAATTGGCACACAGGTCTGGATGGCGGAGAATTTGAATTATGCTGTAACAGGCAGCAAATGCGTTGGAGAATCAGATGCTTCAGGCACATTAGTTGATGATGGCGGTCGCTGCGCCACCTATGGCCGCCTTTACAACTGGGAAACAGCCCAAGGCGTATGCCCCTCTAACTGGCTCTTGTCTAGCGTGGCTGACTGGGATAAGTTGTTTGGTTATATTAATAGTATCTCTCTCTATTACGTGGCGGGCAAGTTTTTGAAGGCAAAAACTGGTTGGCATAATTGTCCTGGCTCAGGCTCATGCCAAGACACTTATGGATTTGCGGCCCTGCCGGGCGGTTACGGCCGCTATAGTGATGGCAAATTTGAATTTGTCGGCGCCAGCGGCTTTTGGTGGGTTAGATCGGACGATAGCTACAGCGCCTACTACCAGAACATGAACTACAGCGTCGATATAGTCAATCTGGACAACAGCAGAGATAAGAAAGACTTGCTTTCTGTTCGCTGCGTGCAAGACTAAGCGCATAGTGCTTGCGTAGCAATGGGCGTTGCCTAGGGCGTAGGCCGTATCGCAATGTTTGGGCATTTTCTACATTTCTTATATGTCTTTATCTGCTGATGTGATATCTAGAATTATTCAATTCGGTTCTTATGCTAAAGGCACGGCTACGGAAGAGTTTGCAAAGACCTTTGACGAGAGGATGGATAGAAGCCGTCCTGTGTCAAGAGCGTTATTGGAAATAAATAGACTATTTTCTATGGATATTATAGTTTATTCTAAGGGTGAGTTTGAGTATTTGGATAAAAAAGAATATGTTGATGAAAGAAAGCTTGCCATTGACTGCGCAGTGAAAGACGCTACTATATCCGCCGTAATACAAAGCAAACTGGAAGTCGCCAGCGCTATGCTAGCAGAAGGCTTTGACCCTGCTATTACAGCTCGCATAACAAAGCTTCCTTTGAGACAAATTAATAGATTGCGTTAAAAACATCTGAATCCCGATTCGCAGATTTTACTATTTTCCAAAAACATGAAAACCTTCCTCAAACTATTCCTTGCCTCAGCGCTTGGCACAGTCTTTGCCGGCGGCGCGCTGCTTATTCTATCCATATCAGCGATAATATCCCTTTCAAGCTCAAGCAAGCCCCCTGCGGACTCGCCTATTTTGAAAATAGATTTGAGCGGAATTATATCAGAAAGAGAAAGCTACAACCCGCTATACGCAACCATTTTAAATTTAGGATTAAAAACACAGGGATTAAACGATATCCTTGCTGCGATAAAAAACGCAAAAAACGATGACAAGATAAAAGGCATATATCTAAACGCAGGAATTGCGCAAACCGGAATAGCCGCAATGCAGGAAATTAGAAACGCGTTGATAGACTTCAAGGAAAGCGGAAAATTCGTGGTTGCCTATGGCGAAATAATCTCGCAAAGAAGCTACCTGGCGGCATCCGTTGCAGACAAAATTATCTTGAACCCGCTCGGAATGCTTGAGCTCAAAGGGCTTGGAAGCATGAGGCAATACCATAAAGGCGTTCTGGAAAAAATGGGCGTGGAAATACAGGCTCTCAAAGTCGGAACGCATAAATCTTATGTTGAGCCATACACAGACTATAAAATGAGCGATTACGACAGGGAACAAAAAAGCGTTTATCTCAAAGCGCTATGGAATGAAATCCTCACCGGAATCTCCGAGAGCAGAGCGATTTCCACAGATTCCCTCAACCGCTACGCAGACGAATATCTGCTCTTTTCCGCACCGGAGAGCTTGATTAAATACGGGCTTATAGACTCGCTCGCTTATAAAACCGATTTTGAAAACTCGCTGAAAGAAATGGCTGGAATAAAAAAAGGCAAGGAACTGAATTTCTTGAAACCAATTGATCTTCTAAGCGACTACCCGCCATCAAAGCTCGGCAAAATAGCCATTGTCTATGCAGAGGGAAGCATAGTCAGCAACACCGAAGAAGACTTGTATTCCGGCCCATCTATCACAGCAAAAACTTATGTTAAGCTTCTGCAAAAATTGCAGGAAGACAGCACGGTTAAAGCCGTTGTTTTCAGAATAAATTCCGGCGGAGGCTCAGCTTACGTCTCAGACCAGATTTGGTACGGAGTGAGAGAACTCTCCAAAACAAAGCCCACAATCGCTTCTCTCGGTTCTTATGCGGCGAGCGGCGGCTACTACATCGCTTGCGGAGCGACCAGAATAGTTAGTTCCCCAACCACGCTCACAGGCTCAATAGGAATTTTCGGGCTTTTCCCAANCGGAGAAAAGCTTGCCAATAAATTCGGAGCTTCTTATGATGGAATCGGNACAAACAANAACACCTTGTTTGGCGAGNAAGTTCTGAGCCTCCCGTTTTTGGAAGCGGGAATTTTGCCAGCTCGTCCGCTAAGCGAGAGCGAGCACGCTATGCTGCAAGCTTATGTTGAGCGAGGCTACGATGCTTTTCTCTCTCGCTGCGCAGAGGGNCGAGGCATGAGCAAAGAANCTTTGGATTCTATCGGTCAGGGCAAAGTTTGGGTTGGAACCCAAGCTGTGAACAACGGTCTTGCAGACGTTCTGGGCGGAATTGAAGCCGCTGTGGAAATAGCGGCTGATCTCGCTAAACTGGAAGATTATGCCATAGAAGAATATCCTAAGCAAAAAGACCCGTTTGAGAAATTTTTCGAGGATATTCTGAACGCAACAAAGGAAAGAAGCTTGGAGTTTGTTTTGGGAAAAGAAGGATACGAAACTCGGAAGTTGCTAAAAGCGCTTTCAAATTACGATTATCGGCAGGCTATTTCTATATTCCCCCAATGATAGATCTGAAAAAAATTGAAGACGGATTCCGTCTGGTTTTGGAAGGCTTGGGGGAAGACCCTGCTAGAGAAGGCTTGCAGAAAACGCCTGAACGCGTTGCTAAAATGTATTCCGAGCTTCTATGCAACATAAACTGCGAAGAAAAAGAAGAAGACGTCTTGGCTACGCAATTCGTTGAAAAATACGATGAAATGATTCTTTTAAAAGATATTCCGGTGACCAGCATTTGCGAACATCACTTCTTGCCCTTTACCGGAGTCGCACACCTGGCTTATGTACCGGGAAATCGCATAGTCGGGCTTTCAAAACTGGCCAGAGCCGTTGACTTTTACGCCCGCAGACCGCAAGTACAGGAACGCTTAACAACCCAAATAGCCAAGCTCATAAATAACAGCCTTGAGCCTCAAGGCGTAGGCGTTGTACTCGAATGCATCCACACCTGCATGACAATCAGAGGCGTAAAAAAAACAGGCTCGGTAATGTTCACAAGCAAGCTGATAGGCTCATTCAAAAGCAACGCAACCACNCGNGCNGAGTTTTTTTCAATGATAGGGAAACATTAATTTCTATATTCCACTCATGCGCACCATAGAACAAGTGAAAAGCAGCGGATTGCCTCTCAGAGGCAATGATATAGATACAGACCGTATTATACCGTCAAGGTTTTTGAAATGCGTTACTTTTGACGGGCTTGGGGAACACGCCTTTGAAGATGATATTGAAGACGTTCGCAAACAAGGCGGCACACATCCTTTTAGAAATGACAAATACAAAGGGGCTGGAATACTGGTTTCCAATCGCAATTTCGGATGCGGATCCAGCAGAGAACACGCTCCGCAAGCTCTTTTGCGCTTTGGAATAAAAGCGATTATCGCAGAAAGCTATAGCGAAATTTTCTTTGGAAACTGCGTTTCAATAGGAATCCCATGCTTCACCGCAAAACACGAAGCTGTAGAGAAAATTTTGGAATGGATTGAAAAAAATCCAAGCGAAGAATTTACGGTTAGCGTCAAAGATTTAAAAGCGCATTGCAAAGAATCCATAGACCTTGCACTGGCAGATGGCCCGCGCGGGCAGTTTTTGGACGGATCCTGGCACGCAAGAAGCGTTTTGCTTTTGAATAAAGCCAAAATCGAAACCCTGGAAAAATCTCTGCCCTACTGAATATGAAAGCTCTGGTTATCATTCCCACATATAACGAAATGGAGAACATTCCTGATTTTATTCCATTGGTTTTGAAGCAAAATGAGAATCTGGATATTTTGGTTGTGGACGACGGCTCCCCNGACGGCACCGGAGATTATGTTGAAAACTTATCCAAAGAAAACAGCAGAGTCCATATATTGAGGCGCAAAAAAAAGATGGGCCTTGGAACGGCATACGTAGCCGGTTTCAAATGGGCCCTGGAAAAAGATTACGACAGAATTTTTGAAATGGATGCAGACGGAAGCCACAGCCCGCAAGCTCTGAACATATTTTTAAAAGAAGCGGAAGAAGCGGATTTGGTATTGGGAAGCCGTTATTTGAAAGGAAAAATTTCCGTTGTAAACTGGGACTGGAAAAGGCTGATTTTAAGCTATTGCGCAAACTTTTACACAAGATTCGTAACCAGAATGCCGTTTTCAGACGCTACAGGCGGATTTAAATGCTTTAGCCGCAACGCTTTGCAAAACCTGGATTTAGGCAAACTTAAAAGCGATGGCTACTGTTTTCAAATAGAAACAACGCACAGACTTTGGAAAAAAGGCATGAAAATAAAGGAAATACCCATAGTTTTCACCGATAGAACCAAAGGTTCCTCCAAAATGAGCGGCGGAATTATATCTGAAGCCTTCTTTTTGGTGATTAAACTGAGATTCAGGCGATACAAATTTTCTAAATTATCAACATAAAATTCCACAAAACAATAGTGAGGTTCTTATGAAAAAAATTCTCCTTGGCATTTTGTTTTTCGCTGTGTTTGCCAGCAGCACCGCAACCCAAAAATCCGTACTGGGAAACTGGTCCCTGGCCAAGCCGCAAACTCCAGATCCTAGCGCTAGAATAATCCTTGAGAAAGACACTTTAAAACTCACGGAAGACTGGAAATATACAGAAACTGCGATTTACAAAATAAGCTCCCCAGAATATACGCTGAAAGTATCCATGGACGGAGAATACCGCCTTGAAAAAGATGCTTTGAAAAAATATCTGAAAAACTATACCGCAGAAATAAAAGAGGAAAGCGCAAGCGACGAAGAAGCCGCTCAAAAATCCTTAGCGGAAATTGAGAGATTGATAAAAGCGGAAGTGAGAAAACCATTCCCTATTTTATCCGTAACAGAAACCGAATTTGAATTGCAAGGCATAAATGGCAACTTGGATTTTAAATTCACAAAACCAAAAAGACTTCCGGTTTCAAAACTTACAAGAGACTCCGTGCCCTTCTTTGCGCCTGAAGGATGGCGTTTCCCAGAAGACGCAAAAGAACTCTCAAATTTCTCTATTCGATTGAAAGAATCCAAAAATCTTCTAACCTATGTAAAAGCAGATTTCAACGGAGATGGACAAATAGATGCCGCCGCCTATTTGATGAACCAGGAAATGGGGCAAGTGGCATTGTTTATAAATATGTCTCAACCAGACGGCTCCTACGACCTGAAGCCGTATGGCAGCGCAGACAGAAACCCAATCATAGAAAACGGCCTAATGCTGGCAACCGCAGGAGAACACATGACTAACACTAAACAAAAGGAAAAGGTGGTCATTGAACATCCGGGCTTTATAGAAGTGATTTTCGGCACAACCGCTTACTTGATGTATTGGGATTCAAAGTCAAAGGATTGGGTAAAAGTTCAATTAGGGAAAAAACTCTGATAATTGAAAAATGCGTTCAAGGCGGAGCGGGGCTCGCACGCTTGCCAAGCGGCTCTGTTTGCTTTGTGGACGGAGCCTTGCCCAGCGAAGCTGTAGAGATAAAATTAACCGAGCAAAAGCGAGACTTTGCCAGAGCAAACATAGTAAAAATTTTAGAACCTCACCCAAAGCGGAGAAATCCGCCATGCCCATATTACGGCAAGTGCGGAGGCTGCAATGCTCAGCATGCGGAATTTGATTTGCAGATAGAAGTTTTAAGGCAAATCGTTTTGGATTTATTCTCAAGAATCGCAAAAATAAGCTTGCCGCAGAATTTTGAAATACATCACGGTTCTCAGTGGGGATATCGCTGCCGAGCGAAACTTAAGAATAACGGGTTTCAAATGCGAGGCAGCAACAAAGCGATTCCCATAGAAAAATGCATGGTTCTCTCAGACAAACTGAACGAAGAATTAAAATCAACCAAAAAAACTTATCTTTTTGACAATCAAAGCGAAAAATTCTTAGGCAAGCACATTCACGCTGACGAAAGAGTATTTTTCCAAAGCAATTTGGAACTGCTTCCAAAGCTGATGCAAGAAGCGTGCAAAGCCGCTGGCGAAGGCGAACTTCTTTTTGACATTTTCTGCGGAGTAGGCTTATTCTCAGCGTTTTTGCAAAGCAAATTTGAGCGAATTATAGCGATTGAGCAGAATCCTATGTGCAAAAAATTTGCCGAAAAAAATCTTGGCAAGAATTGCGAGTTTTATGCAATGGATGCTGAAGAATGGAATGGCTTTGGAGGATGCATTTTAATAGATCCGCCTAGGACCGGGCTTACGAACAAGTTGTGCGAAAAGCTTAAAGGCGATAAGATAATTTACGTTTCCTGCAATCCTGCAACGTTAGCCAGAGACTCTCGCAAGCTTCTGGATAAAGGCTATAAGCTGGTTGATATTCAAGGTTTTGCTTTTTATCCCCAAACTTTTCATTTGGAGATGATGGCTGTATTTAGTTAATTTACTATATTCCTCCTGTGCGTTTTATTTTTCACATTGTTTTAGCACTCGCAACAGCGGTTTTTTGCCAGATTGATTTGGTAAAACAGCAGGCCGATATCAATAGCGCCAAGGCTGATTTGGAAGAAGCCAGGCAGGTGCGCGATATGGCTGTTGCCAAACGCTGGCAAGAAAAAGCACGGCAAAACGAAGAACGAGAAAAACTTGAACAACAACTGGAAACACGCAAAGAAAAGACAGAACACATACTCTCAGAAAGAACAAGGCTTTTTGAAGAACTCAGAATTGCTAGAGAAGCGCTAAACTTTGCAAACGAAGACGCAGATAAAGCGAGAATAGCTTTCACCTCCGTGTTCCCAAATCAAGACAGAATCCAAGAATTGGAAGCAGCAAACAAAGGCCCTTCGGCTTTTGATGTCCCGGAAATTTCAATAGCAAAAGACTCTCCTTTGCAAGTTGCGGAAATTCTATTTTCGCTCGCAAAGAAAAATATTGAACATGTTGCGAAAATTGAAAAAGACGATTCGCTGATTCGCTTGGGCGGGTTGGGATTTGTGCCAGCGCCGTCGTCTGCGGAAATGGATAATCATCCGTCTTTGCAATTGCCAGTGCTGGTACAGGTGGATCCGTTTTTGGATTCGCGCTTGGCGGCAGAATTTGCAAACAAAGAAGAAAAAACATTCAGGGAAAAATTTAACAAATGGATGCAAGACGGCGGAATTTTGATGTACCCGATTTTGTCCATGCTGGCAATCGCTTTGCTCTTAATTGCGGAGAGAATTGCAATTTTGCTCCTGAGCAGAAAATATCTCAAGCAAATCGCCGCTATTATTGCAAATCCTGAATTAAAAACAAGGGAAGAAGCAGAAAAGGCAGTTGAAGCTCTGTTCACGAAAATCGTTTCGAATTTAGAAGCTCGCCTTCCCGTTATAGCCGTTCTTGGCACAACCGCTCCGCTGGTAGGGCTTTTGGGAACCGTTATGGGAATGGTGGAACTCTTTGATGTTATCACCATACATGGTACCGCAGATCCAAAGCTTTTGGCCGGCGGAATTTCCATAGCTTTGGTGACCACCGAAGCCGGGCTTATAGTTGCCATTCCAGTGCATTTGCTGCACACCTGGATCGCTGGCAGAATCGAAAAGAGAATCAGCAAAATGGATTATAAGGCAATGCTGCTTATAAATGAAAGATTTTGAATTTTCTACATTCCAATCATGTCGGAACTAATACGGAAAAACAAAAAAGTTTCCATTGTGTATAGCATGCTGAACAATAAAGGCGAAACCGTTATGGAAGTTTCGCCATACGCTCCCATATATTACTTGCACGGATATCGCAACGAAAATATTGTGCCTGGGCTGGAAGATGCCCTGGAAGGGCACAAAGAAGGCGATATGTTCTCCGTATCGCTGACAGTTGAGCAAGCCTACGGCCCCTACGAGGAAAAGCTCGTGATAGAAGTTCCCAAAGAAGAACTCGCTCCATACATAGATGACTTCTGGGTAGGAGGCTACATTGAACGCTTTGAAGAAGAGGATTGGGAAGAACTCTCGGAATCTGAAAGGTTTTTGAAAGAAATTGAGGAACACCACGAACCGGAAGGCTATATTATCCGTGAAATACGCAAAAATACAGTTATTTTAGACGGAAACCACCCATACGCAGGAATGGACTTGACTTTCAATGTAAAAGTTATTTCTGTAACGGATGCCTCCATAGTAGAACTGGAAAACGGCTACCCAAAAGAAACCGAAGACGACTAGCCAACTACCCTGTTCCTGCCCAGCTCCTTAGCCGTGTAAAGATTGTTGTCTGCCTTTTTCAGCAGAGCTTCCGGGCCAGCCCCTGATTGCGCCAAAATTCCAATGCCAACGCTAATAGTTATTTGCGTATATCCATCACCATGCAAAAGCGGGACCTTCATATCTTCAATTTCCGACCTCAATTTCTCCGCAAACAAAAGCGCCCAGTCATAGGTTGCATTCGGAAGCAAAATCCCAAATTCCTCGCCGCCCATGCGAAATACCAAATCGCCAGAACGCCTAACAGACTTCTTCAAAACATTGGCAATTGCAATGAGCATAGCATCGCCCTGCGGATGCCCATAAGTATCATTGTACTTTTTGAAATGATCCGCATCCAGCATCAAAAAACATAGATTCTCATTTTGGTCCGCCGCATTTGCAAATTCTCTGGCTATCGCATCAGAAAAATACCTGCGGTTATAAAGTTTGGTCAAATGATCTGTAATGCTCAAATGCTCTACGTGCTTCTTGTCTTTTAGCAATATTTCCCTTGCCATGCTTCTGTAAGATTCGTAAGTAGCTATAAGCGCTGCTTGAGCCCAAAAAACGCAAGTATGTCTGGCAAATACATCCCACCCGTATTTTCCAGTTGAAACTTCCACGGCAATCATAAAAGCGTAATATGTTAAACAGAAAATTGCCCCCCATTTGAGTTCCATAACAAAGATGCATACAAGCGGCAACAAAAACGTCCATATGTATCCGCTGCTAGAGGTTTGCGCATAGAGTATGCCGTAAACAGACATTAAACCGAGTATTATAACCGTTTTTATCCAGTCAAAATATTGAATTCCTCTCTCGGTATGAACCAAAACAAATGCTGTTATAAAAATAACAAGCAATGCGACATAAGATAACGGATTTATTTCGTGATAAAGAAATGCCCCATAAAAGACCANCAGATAAATGCTTCCGAGCAGCGTTATCAAGTTCAGAGTCATTACTCGCAAAGTACTCTCCGTTTTTATAGACCTTTTAAAGGCATATTCGCCCAAAAAAATCCAACTTCCTATTCTTGCCATGAAATGTTTCATAGCTGGGGGGGGGGGG
>WQSA01000007.1 GCA_009788135.1 Candidatus Fibrimonadales bacterium | reverse complement strand
CTCATCTCGGAAATGTGAAGCAAACCGTCTTGATGAACGCCAATATCCACAAAAGCACCGAAGTTCGTAACATTGCTCACAACGCCTTCCAGCCAACTGCCAGTTATCAAATCCTGCATCGTTTTGATTTTCGGATTGAATTTGGCATAGTGGAATTCCTTGCGAGGATCGCGACCGGGTTTTTCCAATTCAGATAAAATATCTTCAAAAGTATTCTTGCCCACATCCGGGAAATCGCTTATGGATAGAGACTGAAGAACCGTTGCATTGCCTATGAGTTCGTTTAAAGGAGCGCCGGCTTTTTCCGCAATCTTTTCTACCAAACCGTAATTCTCAGGATGAACCGCGCTGTTGTCAAGCGGATTCTGAGCTTCTTGAATGCGCAAAAATCCTGCGGCTTGTTCAAATGCCTTTTGTCCAAAACCTTTGACATCTTTCAGCGATTCTCGGCTCGCAAATGCGCCTTTCTCATCTCTGTGCTTAACAATGCTCTCTGCCAAATTCTTGTTGACGCCAGAAACATAGCCCAACAATGCAATGCTTGCGCTGTTCACATCAACTCCAACTTTGTTCACGCAGCTTTCCACAACTTCGTCCAAACGTTTTTGCAATTCCTTTTGATTCACATCGTGCTGGTACTGCCCAACGCCAATTGCCTTGGCTTCTACCTTTACCAACTCCGCCAAAGGATCTTGCAAGCGGCGGCCTATGGAAATTGCGCCTCTCGTGGTCACATCTTCTTTCGGGAACTCCTTAATCGCAAGCTCGCTTGCGCTGTAAACGGAAGCTCCGGATTCATTTACAATAACTGCAACCGGGCGTTCTCCGCGCTTGTTTTTGAGCTTCACGGAAATCTCTTTTACAAAATCGTCAGTTTCGCGGCTTGCAGTGCCATTGCCAATGGAAATCAAATCTATATCGTATTGCTCAACTAATGCAGTCAAGTATGCAGCAGATTTTGCAACCTCTTTTTGCGGTTCCAACGGATATATCACGCCGTGATCCAGGAACTTGCCGTTAAGATCCAGCACTGCAACCTTTACTCCGCTTCTGAAACCAGGATCCAAAGCCAAAACTGATTTGTGACCTGCGGGCGGAGCGAGCAAGATGTCTGCTAAATTTTTTGTGAAGACTTTGAAGGCTTCCAATTCGGCAACTTCTTTCAGCGAAAGCCTGACCTCGCTTTCCAAGCTCGGTTTCAGCAAACGATCCCAAGAGTCTCTGCACATGGCTTCCAAATGCGGTTTCCAAACTCCGTCTCTTTTAACAACTTTTTCGCAAAGATAACCTATCAGAGCTTCGTCTGGAACCTCTATGGTCAAGCGCAGAATCTTCTCTTTTTCGCCGCGACGCATAGCGAGCATTCTGTGGCTCGGTATTGCACCAAGAGGCTCTGAGAAATCGTAGTAGTTTTTGAACTTGCTCTCTTTGCCTTCGAATTCCTTTTTGACTTTGGAAACCATTTTGCCCTGCTTTTCGATTTGAGCACGCAGGTATTGGCGGAATTCCGTGTTGTCTGCAACGTCTTCTGCCAGTATGTCCAGAGCGAATTTGATTGCAGCGGCAGGATCTGCAACGCCTTTTTCCACTGAGAGGAATGGCATTGCAATGGTTTCTGCGGAATTGGAGGTTTCTTCCTGTTCCCATATAATCTTTGCAAGCGGTTCCATGCCTTTGTCTTTTGCAATTGTGGCACGAGTGCTGCGCTTTGGTTTGTAAGGAGCGTAAATATCTTCCAGCAGATTTTTGTCTCGGCAGGCATCTATTTGAGTTTTTAGCTCTGGAGTTAGCTTGCCAAGCTCCTCAATCGTTTTCAAAACCGTTTCTTTGCGCTCGGAGAGTTCCGTTAGGGACTCTTTTCTGTGCTGAATATCGCGCAATTGGATTTCGTCCAGGTTATCGGTTTGGTCTTTGCGGTAACGTGCGATAAACGGCACTGTTCCGCCTTCTTCCATTAACTTAAGAGCAGCCTTTATGCGATGCTCTTCTATTTTCAATTCTTCGGCTATAATGCTTGAGAATACCATGATGCTATTTCCTTTTTATGTGAAGAATAATATAGAAAAACGTCTTCTATACGTCCAGCTTATCCATCACCTTGTATGCGTTTTCTTCAATAAACTTGCGGCGAGGCTCAGCGTCATCGCCCATAAGCTTTGAAAAAATCTGGTCTGCCTTAATTGCATCTTCTACATAGCATTGTTTCAAAACTCGAGTCTCTGGAGACATCGTTGTGCTTGCAAGCTGATCGGGGTTCATTTCGCCAAGACCTTTGTAGCGTTGCAATTCCGCTTTTTTGCCAGCCTCTTTTATAAGGTTCATCGCTTCGTCTTTGTCTTCGTCCGAAAAATGATAGGTCTCCTGTTTGCCTTGTTTTATGCGGTAAAGAGGAGGCGTTGCCAAATAGACATGACCGCAATCAACAAGCGGGCGCATATAACGGTAGAAGAATGTCAAAAGCAAAGTTTGAATATGAGAGCCATCAACATCAGCATCAGTCATTATTATTATCTTATGGTAGCGCAATTTTTCCATTTTGAAATCGTCTCTTATTCCCGTGCCAATGGATTGAATCATAGTTTTGATTTCGTCATTGCCAAAAACCTGAACATCGTTCGCTTTTTCAACATTCAGAATTTTTCCCTTGAGCGCAAGAATTGCTTGGTATTCTCTTGTGCGACCTTGCTTTGCAGAGCCGCCTGCAGAATCACCCTCAACCAAAAAGAGTTCGCATTTTGAAGGATCTCTGCTCGAACAATCCGAAAGCTTGCCGGGCAAACCGCCGCCTTCTAAAATTCCCTTTCTGCTAACCGCAGCTTTTGCCTTGTGCGCCGCTACCCTGCCCTCTGCTGTGTTGTAAATTTTTTCCGCTATAGCCTTTGTTATGCTCGGATTTTCAGGCAAAAAATCGTCTAACGCTTTGAATATGGCAGCTTCCACGCCGCCTTTGGCTTCGGAATTTCCAAGCTTTCTTTTGGTTTGACCTTCAAACTGCGGCTGAGGAATTTTGATTGCAATAACCGCTGTTAATCCTTCCAGAACATCTGCGCCAGTGATTTCTACATCTTTTTTTGGTTTTGCAATTTTGCTCATCGCATGTTTTATCAAAACTCTTGTCAAGCCGGTTTTGAAACCCGTTAAATGAGTTCCGCCGTCCACGGTGTTCACGTTGTTCACAAAGCTGAACAGATTATCCTGATATCCTTCCGTATAGCGAAGCGCAATTTCCACAGGGTAATTTCCAGCCATTGTTGAAAACACCAGCGGTTTTGGAAAAAGAGATTTGCGATTCTGATCTATGTATTCTATAAATGAACCCAGCCCTCCCGGATAGAAAAATTCTTCTTTTTTAAGGGGCTCGCCCTCAGGCTCCTGCGCTATTGTACGCTCATCGCTAACGACTAATGTCAAGCCCTTGTTCAAAAATGCGAATTCTCTCGCTCTTGTAGCGATTGTTTCGTAGTTGTATTCGGTTTCCGTGAATATGTCGCTGTCGGGGTAAAATTCTATTGTTGTGCCATGCGCACCTGCCGGAGCCGTGCCTATTTCATATTGAGGCGCAACCGGGTTTCCTCTTGAGAATTCCTGGCGAATTATTTTGCCGTTCCTTGTGACGGTGGCAATGAGTTTTGTGCTGAGAGCATTTACGCAGCTTACGCCCACACCGTGCAATCCTGCGGATACTTTGTATGCATTTGCGTCAAATTTGCCGCCAGCGTGGAGCTTTGTCATCACCACTTGAAGCGTTCCAACTTTTTCTTTTGGGTGAATATCAGTTGGTATTCCACGTCCGTTGTCCACAACTTTTATGCCGTTATTCGGCGTTATTGAAATTTCTATTCTGTCGCAATATCCAGCCAAAGCCTCGTCCACCGAGTTGTCCACAACTTCCCAAACCAGATGATGCAAACCTCTGTCGTCAGTGCTGCCAATATACATGGCAGGACGAACACGAACTGCTTCCAACCCTTCCAAAACGGTAATATTTGAGCCACTATAATCGCTTTCCGTATTTTCCATAGGGTATTAATATAGAAAAATTAACATCACAATTCCCCTTTCGCCTTCAAATTATGCAGAATCTCGTCTATGCGAGCTGCATGCTGCTGCCCCGCATCGATTTCAAAACGAAGCTCAGGAAATTTGTGAATCTTTATCAGCTTGGCCAAATGAGAGCGAATAAAACCTGCAGACTGCTGCAAAGCGTTCAGGCTCTTCATTTGTTCCTGCTTTGAACCGATAACGGAAATTTTAACTGTCGCATAAGAAAGATCAGAAGTCACATCTACATGAGAAATGGACGCTAAACCTACATTGGGATTTTTCAGACCATTGTGCAAAAGGATGGAAATCTCCTTTTGTATAAGAGATCCCAATCTCACAGTTCTGTTAGACTTCATTTATTATCGTTCTCCTTGGCCAAATCGGCCAAAGTGCGAGCAACAGTCACATGCTTGAAGAATATAAGAACATCGCCTTCCTGTATGTTATCATAACCTCTAAGACCTATGCCGCATTCAAGACCGGACTTAACAGAAGAGACATCCTCTTTCACGCGTTTCAAAGACTGAACCTTGGTGCTGCCAAGCTCAACGCCATCTCTGTAAACATGAACCTGAGATTCCCTGTCCACCAAACCGCTCTTCACCATGCAACCGGCAATCAAACCTATCTTGGGTATTCTGAACACCTGGCGAATTTCCGCTTCGCCAGTTACTTCTTCTTTGGAAACCGGCTTAAGCAAGCCTTCTATTGCTCCCTTTACCTCATCGATAACATCATATATAACACGATAAGTTTTAATTTCAACGCCCTCTTGCTCCGCAAGTTCTCTTATCGCATGAGACGGCATCAAATGGAATGCTATTATAATAGCATTGGAAAGAGAAGCTAAATGCACATCGTCGTCGTTGATGGCTCCAACGCCTTTGCGAACGATTTTGATTTTGACTTCGTTATTTGAAAGATTTATCAAAGACTCGGCCAACGCTTCGCAAGAACCTGCAACATCGGTTTTGATGAGCAAATTGAGCTCAGATATTTTTCCGCTCTTCGCTTCGTCGTAAACCTGTTCCAAAGACATGCGAGCACGGAAGCGCAAAGCTCTTTCGTGAGCTGCCTGCTGACGCTTTGCAGAAATTTCAGATGCCGCTTGATCACTCTCAACAACAACCAAATCATCGCCAGCCTGCGGAGTGCCTGTGAAACCCAATACTTGGCAAGGCGTGCTCGGACCAGCTTCCTTTAAAGCGTCGCCGCGCTCGTTGAACAAAGCGCGAACTCTGCCGCTGTAATTTCCGCATACAAAACAATCGCGAACGCGCAAAGTTCCGTTTTGCACCAAAATAGTTGCAACTGTTCCCTTGCCGGCATCCAAGCGGCTTTCCACAACAGTGCCTCGCGCACTTGCATCGTGGTTTGCCCTTAACTCCAAAACTTCTGATTCAAGAGCGAGAGTCTCCAGCAACTTATCCATGCCTTCGCCAGATTTGCAAGATACCTTTACGCAGCTAACGCTGCCACCCCATTCTTCAACCTGCACTCCCCTTTCGGAAAGCTGAGACATTATTTTATCTGTATTTGCAGTTGGCAAATCTATTTTTGTAATGGCAACCACAATCGGAACATGCGCCGTTTTTGCAAGCTCAATGGATTCCACAGTTTGCGGCATCACCATTGAATCTGCGGCAACCACAAGAACTATAACATCGGTTACCTGAGAACCTCTGGCACGCATTGCATTAAAGGCTTCGTGGCCTGGAGTATCCAAAAATGTGATTTTCCCTTTCGGAGTCTCAACCTCGTAAGCGCCTATATGCTGAGTTATGCCGCCAGACTCCCCGCGAACAACATTTGTTTTGCGAATGTAATCGAGAAGCGAAGTTTTTCCGTGATCAACGTGACCCATAACTGTTACAACCGGATGCCTTGTTCTCAAATTGCTTTCGCTATCGCTCTGAATACCCAGAGTCTCTTCCTTATATTCTTCCATGAGCTTGGCTTCAAAACCAAACTCGTCTGCTATTACCTGCACAGTCTCAAAATCCAACCTTTCATTAATGGTCAGCATCTTGCCCATTTCCATGCATTTGCCTATAACGCGCGCAGACGGCTGCTCCAAAAGCCCCGCAAGCTCTCCAACTGAAACGAATGCAGAAACATTGATGGTCTTTGAAGGAGCATCTCCTTCGCTATGGACTTTGTCTTTGTTGTAAATTTTCTTAGCAGGGGTTTTGGAAAGAGAAACCAAAACATCAGAGACTCGCTTTTGAGCCTTTTCAATATTCTCTTTTTGAATTTCGCGTTCTTTTTGAGTATCCTTGCCTTTTTTGCCGCGCTTTCCGCGAGAATCGTCATGACCTCTGCCGCCATGCGTTCTGTTGTCTAAAAAGTCTTTGTGCGCAGGCGTGCTTGCAGACAAAACATCCTGAAGCGTTGTGCCAAAACCAGGGCGGCGAATTTGCATGCCTGCCTGAGCTTTGTTTTCGGTTTGCCTCGGTTGAGCACGCAAATTGCCGCTGTAACCCGTTGCGGAAGTTTGCTTTTGTCCACCGCCTTTGTTGTTGCCTTGATTTTTGTTTCCCTTGTAATTTTTTTGACCGCCGCCGCGCCCGGCTTTTTCCTGCTGCTTGCTCTTTTGAATTCTAGCCAGCACAGCTGGGTCCACGACTTTTGAAACGTTCGCTGTGAATGCGACTTTTTTAGGCTCGTTCTGAACGTAAGTACTTGTACTTGCAACAGGCTCGGTTTTAGCTGGCTGGACAGATTGAACCGGTTCTTCCTGTTTGCGTTCCTGTTGCGGAACAACAGGATGTTCAACGGGAGGCTTAGCAGGAGGCTCAACCGGAGGAGGAGGAGCAACAGGCTTTGGAACATTAACAGGTTTTGCATGCACCTCAGGCGCCGCAGCAACAGGCTTTGCTACCGGCGGAGCTTTTGGTTTATTTAATTTTTTCAGAGTTACATTTTTGCTTCCGGCTTTTCCTGATTTGTCCGTTTCAGCTTTGGCTTTTTTAACACCCTTGTTAACAGGCTTCCTCTTTTGAACCGCACGAACATCGTTAATGTAAGAATCCAAAGCCGCTTCGGAAACTTTTGTGTTTATAGATTTAATATTCACTCCATCCAGAGTTTTCCCAACCAAAAAGCTGAAGGAATCCCCCTGATCAAAGGCGTGCTTTTCTATCCATGCTCGGACTGGTATTAATTCATTACTCATCAGAGTTTGTTGCCTCGCTTGGAGAAGGGTTAAACAGCGTATCTAAAGAAGCTGATTTTTTAACAACAGTACGCGGATCTTGAGAATGCACAAGTGCATCTTTTTCTTCCTCGGAATGATTTGCCCAATCCGATTCGCTGAACACGCAAATTTCTTTTCCCAACAACTGCCCGGCAAGACGAACCGCCTGACCTTTGTCGCCTATAACAACTCCCACATCCTCATCGCCAACTACCACTACGGTACGCGGAGGATTAAAGCCTGGAACTTCAAAGGATTTTATTATGTTGATGTTATTGGTTGCGCCCAAAGCCCTGCGAAAATATATTTCAGGATCCTGATCCCAATGCACAACGTCTATGCGCTCATTGTTTAGTTCCCTTGTGATAGCCTGTATGCGCTGCCCTTTAACGCCAATGCAAGCGCCGGAAGGATCAACCCGATCGTCTCTTGAAAAAACGGCAACCTTGGCTCGGTAGCCTGGTATGCGAGCTATGCCTTTTATTTCTATTGTGCCATCATAAACTTCAGGAATTTCCTGTTTGAACAATTCGCTCACAAAATCTTTATTTACTCTGGAAAGGGTTACCTGCGTACCCAAGCCCTTCGACTGTTCCGAAATGCCGGCAACAACAGCTTTCACAGACTGTCCTATTTTCCAGCGGTCTTTGCTCATGCGTTCGCTGTTCGGAAGAACTGCTTCTATGCTGCCTATTGAGATTATGGCGTTGTTCTTTTCAACTCTCAAAACCTGTCCATTTATCAAAGTACCTATTTTATTTTTGAAAAGATCGTAAATACGGCTATGCACAGCATCGTTCACGCGCTGCTTTAAGCGGCGGCGAGCTTCTTCTATAACCGAGCGTCCAAATTTCTCAAATGGCAATTCAACTTCCAGCAAATAACCGGATTCAGCTTCAGGATGATGCTCCTTAGCTTCTGCTTCCAACATATAATGTTCATCAAGCTTCTCCACTTCTTCGGGAGGCAGATTCGGATCGTAGTCTGGAAAATCATCTACCACTTCTACTCTTAACACAACTTTAATGTCTTCGGTTTCCGGGTCAACATCTACCTCTATGTTTTTGTGCAGTTTAGTGTATTTTCGAGCCGCGACTATAAGGGATTCCTTAAAGGCTCCAAATACGTCTTCTATGGCAACGTTCCTTTCTTTTGCCAAGTTCTCCAAAGCCATCTTAATCAAGCTCGTTTTTTTTGCACTTTTCTTTGCCATGCTTTACCTTCTTTTAGGGGGTCTATCTATGCCCGGGGATGAAACTTCCAAAGTGTACGCCGAATCTATCAGCTTTTCATTTTCTTCTTTGTCCAGCTCTTCGCTTAAATAGCGGCTGACGCTAGCGCAGTCTTCAACGCTCACTCCGCCGCTTTTATTTATAAAAAGCCTTAATATCTTGCGCTTGCCTGCTCCAACCAATTCTTTTTCAATTAAATCAACGCCGGCGCGTTCACACGCGCCAAGCACTAAAGAATCCAATTTTGATCTACTTTCCAGATATGCCTCTATGAAGTTCGTGCGTAAATATAGAAAAAACTATCCCTTTACTTTCTTATCTACCCACTCCGCATTTACTTTTACTTCTGCCACAGATTTATCGAACGCAGCTTTTTCCGCATCGTTCATCTTGACTTCAATGACTTTTTCAACGCCGCCTGCACCTAAAATCACAGGAACGCCGCAGTACAAACCTTTGATGCCGTATTGACCTTTGAGCTCTACCGCGCAGGTTAAAACGCTCTTCTTGTCCAACAGGTAAGCCTCTGCCATTCTAACCGCGGAAACTCCCGGGCTGTAGAATGCGGAACCTGTTTTCAAGAGATTGACTATTTCGGTGCCGGCTTCTGCCGTGCGTTTTGAAAGCTCATCAAATTTTTCTTTGCTCATAAGCTGCGAAAGCGGAATGCCGCCAACGGAAACAAAGTCATACAAGCTAACCATGGAGGGACCGTGGCCGCCCATAACAACAGCTTGAACATCTTCAGCCGCAACGCCAAGTTCCATAGCAACAAAACAAGCGAGACGAGAGCTATCCAAAACGCCAGCCATGCCAACTACCTTTTCGGTAGCAAAGCCCGTGACTTTTTGCATCGCATAAACCATTGCATCCAAAGGATTGGTAACCACTATTACAAAAGCGTTTGGAGCGGTATTCTTAATGGCCGTGCCAACTTTTTCGATAATGCCATAATTTATATCCAAAAGGTCATCGCGAGTCATGCCCGGTTTGCGCGGAACGCCAGCGGTAACTATAACTACGTCTGAACCTGCAATATCGTTATAATTGTTTGTACCAGCCAATACAGCGCTGGAATTAAGCGAAAGCCGCCCTTCCATTATGTCTAGAGCCTTGCCCTGAGGCACTCCCTCTACAACATCCACAAGCACAATGTCGCCCAATTGCTTCTGCGCCAAGACAAGCGCCATTGTACCGCCAATCTGCCCAGCGCCAACAAGCGCAACTTTCTTTCTAGCCATAATCACCTCTCTTTTTTGAATTTAGGGTAAAATAGAAAATTAATCATCTACCCTAATCATCTCAATACGGCGATTAAGTTCTCGACCTTCTTTGGTTTTGTTGTCTGCTATAGGATTGTCCTGGCCAAAGCCTATTGCGCTCATGCGGTTCATCTTCACGCCTCTGATAGCCAAATAGCCAACAACGGCTCTTGCCCTGCGCTCAGACAACTCCAGATTTGTCTTTGAATCGCCTTGATTATCGGTGTAGCCATGAATTTCAATCCTTACCTTTGGGTATGCCAAAAGCTGCTCCGCAATGCCATCTAGAATAGTCTTGGCGTTCGGAGTCAATGTAGCATTGCCGCTGCCAAAAGTAACACCCTGCAGATTAACTTTCGCTTCAATAACAGGCGCTGGAGGAGGCTCTTCCACCTCTACTTCAACCACTGCCGTTTCCGTGCCGCCTTCTCCGGTTGCAACAAGCTTATATCCCGTGGTTTCCGTAGGCTTAAGCTTCTTTGTGCCTTTTGCAGGAACCTTTCCCAAACCTTCTATGATAACTTCAGTGGCATTGGATACTTGCCAGCTCAAGGTAACAGTTTGCCCATTCGTAATGTTTTCCGAGCTTGCAGTGAACAAAATTACAGGAAGAGGCCCTCCCAATACTTCAACTTCCACCGCTTCCGTTTTTGTTCCGCCTGGGCCGGTAGCAGTGAGAGTGAAAGTCGTAACCCCGGTTGCAGAAGGCTTAACGTTTCGCGTGCCGGAATTTTTAACCTTCCCTATGCCTTCTATGTTAACTTCGGTAGCATCGGTAACCATCCATGTGAGCGTAACAGGCTGCCCTTTTTGAACAGATTCCGAACTTGCGCTAAACTCAACGGAAGGCCCTGCCGCAGATTCCACAACAACTTCTATTGACTTCTTTTTTGTACCGCCAGAGCCAGTAGCAGTGATAGTGTATTTGGTTGTTTCCTTTGGCCGAACTCTTTTTCTGCCTTCAGATTCTACTTCTCCTATGCTTGGTTCTATGCTAACTTCGTCTGCATTTGCAACCATCCATATTAAAGTTGCCGATTGTCCAACAGAAATAGATTCCTCGCTTACATCAAACTTGATTGTAGGAGCGTCTTCTTCCTCTTCTTCCTCAGGGCAGCCTTTGTTCGAAATTTCGCCTTCTTCGTAGGGGCACAAATCTATACCTTTGCAAGTACGCGAGTATTCACGCTGCCTGCTTTCTCTTGCTACCCAAGGGTCGCAAACGCCATCGCCATCCGTATCCGGATTGCGTTTTTCTTCTTCCTTCTCTTCTTCTTTTTCCGGTTCTACAACAAAGATTTTAAAGTTTAACCCTCCGAATACCAAATATTTTGGAATCAAGGCGGCGTTGTAATATCCATACATATCTCTGTTGTTATCCATTGGAACCGACAGATTGTTTATGTATTCATTTTCATCTCCAATGAGCATCTGAAGTCCTAACTGCAATGTTACATGCTTTGAAAAATTTAAAGCCGTGCCTAAAGTGATTGTAGAAGTAGCTGCAAAATCTTCTTGTTCGTAACCGTCTATATTTACATTTGGAAACTTCAGCATATCCGTGTACCATTCTGCGAAAAGCGATATATATTGAACGGGCGTCCATTCCAAGGCTGTTGCAAAAGTGTGTACAAAAGGATACTCCTGCCCGCTTTGGCCCAAAGTCATTCTAAGCATATAGTTCAAGTGAAAACGCAAAGGAATTTCAGCATTCAATCTATTGAGGTCAAGAGTTGCTGCAACTCCGCCTTTAAATATTATATTGCTATTTGTATAAGACATGGATTTATATACCGTATCTTTATTCAAAAACGCCGGGTCTCGTACCCAAAATCTGTAATAATCCACAAAACCAGTACCAAAAGCCGCTCCAATAACAGCAGAAACATCAAAGGGCAAACTATCAAGAGGAACGCGCAATTTGGTTAAAATCTGGAAATCCCCAAGCCCCACCGAGTTCCCGCCATCGCTCTCATGCTTAACTTCTACTATTTCGCCATAAATAGGCAAGCTGATTGCGAAGTCAAAAATATTGGAAAGCCCAAGCGAAACAAACGGATACGCATTTAAACCGATATAAGTGCCTCCCAAACCAACATAATTGCCGCCAAAACGGTCGCATTTCTCACTTCCTTGTTCCGGAACGCAAATCTGGCCATTCTCTATCATGGAATGCAATCCCATTCCTTCTGCGAATAAACCTACCCCAAAGCGGCCGTGTCCAAGAGTTTGAGCGCTTTGCGTTTTGTGAAAACCGAGTTGTCCATAATAATTAAAACTGCCGTCGCCAGCAAATGCAGAAACAACAAAAACAATAAAAGACAATGTTATAAATCTTATCATATAGACAAATATAATAAATTATCTTTCTAAATTGCAAAAAATGAAAAAAAATGCATTTTTGCCTACGATTTTGCCGATCTTTTGCGTTTTTGCGCTGAGCAGCGGATATGCGCAGGGCTTGCCTGTTGTGCTTGGTGCCGTTTTGGAAACCGGCTCCGGATTGCTTGAAATGGATAATTATGGCAACGGAATAGTTAGAATTACGCCATTTGCAGGAGTTTGGATAAATGGCATTGGATTTGCAAGAGTTGGAATTAGCACGAGCAATAAAAAAGAGATCCCGCAAAACGGCTATTCAGATGAAACAAAAAGGCTTGATTTTTCCACGCAAATAGGTTTTTCCGCCATTGGCCCTGAACGACCTTATATTGCCGCTTCGTATGTTAGAAACAAAGCCTACTCCTCAAGCTCGGACTTCGCATGGAATGAATGGGGCTTGGGCATTGGACACAGATTTATGCTCTCGCCCTATGCCGCAATAGTAGTGGAAGCCGAACATAGGTGGATTACAGAGCATTACGACGGCAACAGCGGCCTGGACATTTCTGGAAGAAGGCTGCAAATGAATTTTGGCTTGGTAGCGCAACCGTTTTAAACTTCTTCGCGCGGAATTACAAGCCAGCATATAAGATATGCTAAAAGCCCAAAGCCTCCGAACACTATGCAGCAAACCCAAATTATGCGTACAAGAGTTGCGTCAAAACCAAAGCTTTCAGCAAACGCTGCGCAAACGCCGCCGATTTTTCTGTTTTTGTTTGAGAGTTTCAGTGGTTTCATTTTGAAGCGCCCTCATCAGATTTCTTTGAAATGTTTTTCAGCAGAAAAGCCAGTACTTCCGGCGTTATATCTGCAATTTTTGCGAGCGCGGATTGCGCTTTCTCAATTGGCAAAACCTTGACATCATCGCCCTTGAGCACAAGGAATGCCACAGGATCTATGCGAAGCCCGCCGCCGCTGGACGCAATATCGCCTTTGCCAGTATGCCCAGCCATGCCCATTCCAATGGTTATTCTGCTAACAGGAACAACGGTTGATTCTCCTGAGCGCACAGGCTCGCCAATCACGGTTTCTGTCTTTGCTATGGTTTTCAGCTTTTCTAAAAGCGTTTCTGCTATGGTTTCTACTGACATAAAGGTTAATTTAGAAAAGTTCTCGCATTCTAGTCAGGTTTCTTTCGTCTTCCAGATATTCCTCAGGGCGAGGCTTGAGCTTAAGCTTGGGAGCCAACAATTCTTCTGCTTCTCGTTTTCTTCCTTTTTCTTTATAAAGTTCAGCCAAAAAAAGAGTTGTTGCGAGATCTTTGGAATTCAAGCTCAGAGATTTTTTTAAATAATACTCCGAAGAATCTTTATTTACCCATTTTAAAACGGCGAATACATGCGGTATTTTCTGATGCGCTCTGCCCAAAATCTGATAGCCTCTGGCAGCGGATATATTATCGCCTTTTTTTTCCATAGCTATAAGCCTCAAAGCGATTTCCCTCGTTTCATTGGCACTCCCCACGTTTAACGCAGCCCTGACATAGCTAAGCGTGTTGGCCCACAAGGCCAAATTGATGGAATACCAATAAGCGACTTCTGCATTTTCCGGATACTGCGCAAAAAAAGATTCGCCCTCTTTTTTTGTTTTTTCAAAAAAGCTTGCCCTTTCATTTGCATCTGTCATGGCAAAGCGGCCCAAATAATGATAAGCACGGAGCAGTTTCCAGGCAGCTTCTTCTTTTTCGCTCGGCTCTTTAAGCGCCAAGGCATAGTACTTTATAGCTTCTTTTATATTCTTATCTTTTGCCATGTTGCCATGTGAATTTTCTGCGCGAATTGCATAATAAGAATCGCCCATTTGCAAGTTCGAAGCTTTGGCAAATGAAGCGAAACAGAGCAATGCAATAAAAACAAATGGTATTCTCATACAACAATATCGTCTTCGCTGCCGCGACCGCTGATAACAATTTCGTTTTCAGCTTCCAGACGGCGAACGACATCCACAATTTTTTGCTGGGCTTCTTCAACTTCGCGAAGTCGCTTTGGCCCCATATATTGAATTTCTTCTCTAATCATCTCTGCAGCGCGATTAGACATATTTGAGTAAAATTTGTTTGCAACCTGCTCGTTTGCGCTCTTCAATGCGAGAGCCAGTTCTTTGGAATCCACATTTTTCAAAACAAGCTGCATGGCTTTGTCGTCCAAAAGAAGCATGTCTTCGAACACGAACATAAGCGCTTTGATTTCCGTTGCAAGTTCCGGGTCGTCTCTTTCCAGAGTTCCCAAAATATTTTTTTCCGCTCCTCTATCCACCATGTTGAGCATTTCGGCAACGCTCTTTACGCCGCCAACTTCTGCGGTATCGCCTGTGAACATGGTTTTCAATATCTGCGACAATTGCTGTTCAACCTGCTGCAAAACTTCCGGGCTTATGCTTTCCATTGTTGCTATGCGAGTTGCTACTTCTACCTGCATATCCGGGTTCAAAGCGGAAATTGTTGCCGCAGCTTTTTCCGGTTTCATGTGAGCGAGGAGCAGAGCCACAGTCTGAGGGTGTTCTTTTGCCAAAAAGGATATAAGCTGCGAAGGATCCACGTTGTCCAGCATGTTGAAGCCGGTGGTGCGAATATTGTTCTGCACCTTTTCCAAAATTTCGCGCGCGCGGCGAGAACCGAGCGACTGTTCCAGAATTTGCTGGGCAAAATCAACACCGCCTTGGTTAACGTATTCCTGAGCATTGCTTATCTGCTGAAATTCCTGCAAAACATATTCGCGCATTTCAGGCGTTACGCCGCCTTCCAGGCGAGCTATCTGCATGGTAAGAGTTTCAATATCTTTTTCGCTTAGCGATTTAAAAACGTGGGCGCTAGCCTCCTGTCCAAGGGTCACCATCAAAATAGCA
Source organism: Candidatus Fibrimonadales bacterium (assembly GCA_009788135.1). Taxonomy (GTDB): domain Bacteria; phylum Fibrobacterota; class Fibrobacteria; order Fibrobacterales; family Fibrobacteraceae; genus Fibrimonas. Next base: position 10,184 of record WQSA01000007.1, on the reverse strand, counting down.
GCTTTTTTGGGCCCCGGTATATCGAAAACCTTCATCGCCGGCTTGGAAGAACTACCCTCGCCGCCTTTGCCGCCTTCTTTGTAAAATTGCTTTGCTGCCACAAATGGGAATGTAGAAAATTGTTTAATCGAAACTTTTAACGCAGCGCACCGAAAAGCCTCGAGATTTTCTCTGGGACCATTCAGGGACTTCATCGTAATCGGAACCCATATATTTTACAAAGGCATTACCATCTACATCTTCGGTGGAAGTCCACCAGTAACCATTTGCGCCAACATTGATATAATCAGTACCCATTAAACCGCTGCTAAAGAGATAGCCTCCAGGCAAAGCGTCAAACTCAAAATCATCTGCACCGTTATTCCATCTCGCTGATCTAAGTCTGCTGGCAAAGCTTACTGTTTTAATCAAATCATTCCATTCCTTGCGGCTGGGAAGGTGCCAGCCTTCAGGGCAGGCTTTCTTTGCCGTATCCCAATCGTATAAACGGCCATATACTTTGCAGTCATTGCACCAAGAGCTGTTGAAGATACCTGAATTGTAGTTAAGATTCCTGGCCATCCACACATGATCGCCTATCCTAACCGCTTTGTATTTCTGATTGTCTCTGCCATCAACAACGTAAACCGGCCTTCCGTGATCCTGCCCGAAAGCCAAGCAGCATAAAAAGAGTAAAAAATATACGAAGTTTTTCACAGAAAGAAAATTTACAAAAAAAATAGATTATTTGCGAAATTGTACCTTAAACACTTCTTCTTTATATATTTCCGCATAAACAACGCCCCCCTTTAGCTTATGGACTCCTAAATCTATTAGCGAATCCCCAAGATACGCCGCAAAATTGAATTCTCCAACCAAATCGCCCTCATAGCGCTCGGAAGATATATCCTTAATCAAAACCTTGACATTATTGTTTTTCGAGATTATGGAAAAACCGTGAATTTCCTCACTCGTGAGGTTTTTTACCCGAAGACGGGTCTCGGTATCAATAAACCAGTGCGTGCAGGATATAAGAAAAAATGCTGCCGCAAACATTATTGCCCATAGTTTATTGCCCATTGTCTTTCTCCAGATTAGATTCTTGTTTTTTCACCGGGGTACGGCTTATTTCGCTGGGTGCAGGCTTTGAAGCCTCCAGCGCAAAGAATGAATCGCCAGCCGTTCCAATAGCAAAGCGCAACTCAACTATCCATAGCCCTCGGCTTTTGAAAAAGCTGTCAAAGTCATCTGCGTGGTTGTATGCCACTCGCAAAAAGGGAAGAGTTATGCCGCCGCCAAAATAAATTTTGTCTTTGCCGTTTTCCCTTGCTTTTTTGGCAACTGTAGCTTCCAGAGCGAGTATCAGACGCGACGGATCCAGGTAATATTTAAAAGCCGCCCAGTCAAAGTCTCCGTTATGCGCCCAAAAAGAACCTTCCAGGTAAAATCTCTGTTTGAATATATTTTGAGAGATGAACATTCTGAGCGAGTCTTCCGAGTAAAAGGTAAATTCCAAATCTGGCAGGTAAGTTTGCCATGAATCTTTGTTGCCTCGCAGCTGCCTGGCTTGCAAATACAATTGCATATTCAAAAATTGCAAGTCGCTTTTATGAAAAACCGGCATAATGGAAAATCTGTTCCATGTTCCCAAGAGCCACCATCTCAGAGTCTCCTCCCAAGCGTTCAAGTATTGCGCGCCACCACCAAGCATCCATTGATTTAAACTATCTGCAACAGTTAAGGCAAAGGTGTGAATCTGGTTTATTTGCGAGAAGTCTCCTCTGTTGGGAACTAACAGGAAATCTTCGTTATCCCATCCGTGCCGCTCGGCAAACCAAGCCAGTCCATATTTCAAGCCCATGGAGTTTCTTTTATCAAATTTATCCGTTAGCCACATACCCAATCGCTGCCTAAGCGCAAAACCTTTATGCGTGCCCCACTCCGTGGAAAGTTCGCTTTGGCTTGGGAGCGGCAGGTAAATTATGCCTGCGGTTATATATGCATCGTATTCTGGACGGGCAGCGCTTTGAAAATCGGTGAGTTGTGCAAATGCAGTTTGCGCAGCTTGTTCCTCAATTATTTTTGGAGTTGGATTCCAAGCAAAAGCGTTAACTCCGCAAATGATAAGCAATGCTATTATAATTACCACACCACCCCGCTAAATATCTCAGTCCGGCTCCCCTTATATTCATTGAAAACCAAATACTGCTTTACGCCTATGCTTAAAATAGAAAAAGGCTTGTATAAAATCGCAGCACCGTATTCCTGATAATTCACAGTGCTTTTGGAGTTCAAATATTTTTTATCTTCAGCGTCATCTGGCCCATGAATATCTCCAATCCTGCTGCCAAATGCAGTGTCTTTGGCAACAGCAGAAATGGATAAATCAAGTTTCAAAAAATCTTTATACGAAATTCCCAAGCGATTGTAAATCTCTCTTGAATTAGGGCCCAAATCCGAACCCAGGGAATTTCCGAAATGCGAATAATCGTTGCCAAAACCTTTGTGATGAGTGTAAACCCAAGGCTCTATGCGCGTGAATTCAAAATTATAATCCCAATTGAACATGCCGATTTTTGCGGAATCTATCGCTAGACCAACGGAAGCTGCCCACTTGTTGCCCCACCACGATTCATCAAAAAAAGAAGTGATGTTATCCAAATCGTCTATAAACAATTCTCCGTAAAGTTCAAACTTTTTAAATAGCTTCCAAGAAAAATCCACAGCCATAGCTTTATTGTCTCTATCTCCGCCATAGCTTTCGGCAAAAACATAAGGCACAAAAGGAGCCAAGTATATGGGTTCCATAGAGCGACTTTCATCGGGACTGCTGCCATAAACCATAGTCTCTGCCAAACCAAATGAAAAATTATCCGAAACTCTGAAATCCAGCCTGTGAGCGTGCAAATATTTTGAATGTTCTTTCCAGTTTTTCAATTGCATAACGTGCTGCGAATAAGAGACGAAAGCCAAATTCAAATCCCAGCCTATAAAAGGCGTTGGCACCGGCCTTCTTATATAAGCATAGTCTGAAGTGTCTTGAATTGCGCGCCAATAAAAATCTCCGCCTCGCAAAGCGAGTTTGTTGCGCCTTGCCGGGCCATAAGCCAAATAATCATAGCCTCCTGAAATTTTAAAATACGAAGCAGCTTGCCAGTCTGTGCGCGCTCTGAAAAAATCCCAGGTGCGGCCTTTGCTATCGCTTTGCTTGTCGAGGTTCACATATGGATAACCAAAATAAGGTTCAAAGTCATGCCCTGGATATGTTAAGCCGAATGCATTGTCCATATTGACTTCCGCAGAGGCATCAAAAGAAAGATTTGGAGCTATGAGCCCGTTCAAAAAAATCCCCGCAGTCACTGAGTTTTGTTCCCCGACTATAAGCGAATCTTTTAAAAACAATCTTAAACGGGCAAATCTATCGCCATCTGAAACTACAAATTCTGCATGCAAAGGAAGCGTGCAGAACAGGATGCTACACAAAATCCCTTTTAAATCTTCTATGGCTTTCAATGTTCTTTTCAACATCTTTTTTGTCCCAAATTTGCAACTCCCAAGGAAAATAAAAATTATTTTTATTCTTAAAATAAATATGCACCCCTTTGTAGCCGTCTTTGTCTCTTGTGTACCAGTTTTTCAATCCATATTTTTCTTGCCAGCTATCCAATAATGCTAAAATAGCTTCTATGTCTTTTGTGCACAATATTATTCTGGCTCCAAAAATATCATTCATCCAGTTGTTTACCGGAAATTGTTCTTCTAGGTTTTGGAATCGCAAAATCTTGTATTCTATGCTTTCGCTGGTTTTTACACGGTAATAGTAGTTTATATCATCCAAGTTTGCGCCTATTAAATAGTCGTTTATGCTTTCGTGCAGGTTTAAGCGATAGTTCAATATATGCTGTTTTGGAACATTTGCTATGGTTCGGGATAGGTTTATTTTTTCAACTTTCCCTGTTTCAAAATAATCATTTGAAAAATCCAAATGAATTTTATTGATTTCAGCAATCAGACGCTCTGTTTTTTCAGTCATGGTTCTTCTGAATATAGAAAACGTCTGAGCCACGATCTTCAGGATTTACATCACACGTACCTCCCCACAAAGACTCTTTTTGCCAATTAATGGGGAAGCCCATAGCGGTTTTGTCTATGCTAGGATATTTTGAAAATAAGGCTTCTAATTTTTGTTTGAAAGAATGCTTGGGATTTATGATGTTCAAAAGGTATATGATCATGGACAATACAAAATATATGCGATTATTACATACTTGTTTATTGTCAAGCCATTGTTTTTTATTTACTTTTGGATGCAGAGGAATAATACGCATCTGCTTGTTCCACAACCTTGCAGAATGAGCACATATATTCCTCACATAAACCAAACTGTGTAGCCACGATTCAAAGGTGCCATCGGGCAAACCAAAAAATTGCGCAATTTCGCGTCTATATTTACCTGGTTTTAAATATTTATATAATTTAGACAATGTTCCAAAAGATGTTATTTCTAAAACCATAAATGCAGGCGGAATATCATTGGAAAAATCTCTTTTAAACGATATTATAAAATTCTCTTCGCTCCTCTTAATTTCTTCTTTTATCTTTGATATTAAATATGAGTATGTTTGATTGCATGAAAATAAATCCTCGTTCTCAAGCCAAAAAGAATCGTTAGATAAAGACAAAACATATGCCATTTTAGAACGCAACGCTATTTCAATTTTTACTATTTCTGCCATAATTATTTTTCGTAAATCTGCATCAAATTTATACAATTTAAATGCGGTATCAAAATTAGCATTCTCTTTAAATGTTTTATTTTGCTTATCTTCCAATAGCGGATGCCAATAGCTGCTAAGTCTGTAATAACTTACGCATTCAAGTAAGCTTAAAGCTCGTGATTCATCTTTAAAAGATAACCCCCTGCTTTTAAGCAAGTTTATCTGCTCAATATAAGATAAAAACGGTTCTTGGTAAACCACTTCTGCCATAATCATTCTCCTTGAAATAAAAAACTCACCCTTAGCGCGCTGTTCTAACGGGAAGCGGGGTGAGCGTGTTGAGTGTAAATATAGAAAATTTTTACGCTTTGTCAAGGGTTGAGGCTCATTTTTGTTGTTTTGCTTTCATTTTGCAAACATTTGTTGACAGTTTTTAAAACGTCTGAACCATGATTCACTTGATTTAAGGATTTTCTTGATTTCTCATGTTAATCCTTTTGTCAAGCTAATCACGATTCTAACATTTTACTTAGCCATTCTGAAAGTTTTTCCGTTTACATTTACCAAATACATTCCTTTTGGCAAATGTACAATTGATACGCTTTCGTTTGGCATAACAGTTTTGCTCATCAATATTTTGCCTTTGACATCAACTATGCGAACTGTTTCCGCTTTGGACAATCCCTGAATTGAAAAACTTTCACCGATTTTCAGTATGCCGATGGTTTGAGCGGCAAAGACCATGCCAATGGTTTTTGTTGTACATTTGCCATCAACCAATTCTTCGCCATCTTCGCACTGTTCGCCTTGCATTGGCGGTTCGTACTTCGTAGCCACAATAACAAGTTGACCGACATATTCCTGCTCCGTTCCGATACCCTTGTTTAACTTAACAGTAAAGGTATAGAGACCATTCGTGCCGAAAATATCGCTAACAGTACCAGCAACTGCCGCTATAAACGAGTTGTTTACAACTGTATATGTAACGCCATTCAGTTCAAGATTGGCTTCTACAAATCCTCTCGCCATACCCTGCGTGTTCAATATTGACTGGGGTATTGGACCGAATTCGGTGGATTCTATTGTTGCTTTTGCTGCGGCAATGTCGATGTTGTCTTGTGATGTATTGATGATTGAATTGACTGTTATTGTTAATTCAACATCCAGGATAGCATTGTAATTCTTAGCATCTTCTGGCGTGAATGTCGCTTTGTGCGTTTGCATTCCAACTTCGCCTACGGTTCCAGTTTTTTGCCAAGACCAGCCTGTAGGTAATTTTACATCTGAAAGCAAGTCGCCGTAATTAGCGGTTAAGTTTGTTGGGATGGTGTATGTTGGGTTCGCTTTGTTTATAACGCCATTTGTTCCGTTATAAGCGTTTGCGCTTAGGTTGTAGTTGTTTGTTTTGGCATTGGGAATTATCGCAACTGTGTAGGCATAAGGCTTTGAATCTCCTGCGTTGTAATTTCCGCCGGTAAACTCTGCGGATATGCTATAATCGGTGCCTAAAATCAATATTTCGGAATTTGCCAAGCCGTCAAAGCTAATTGCGCCTGCGTTTGCAGATTCGTTGCCGTCGTAGGTTTTTGACAAGGCGGCGGCGGAAGTGATGGTTATGTTTTTGAGATTAATTGACCAGGGTAGAGAAAGATCTGTGATTGTGCCGTCTGTCCATTCGTGGTTGGCTTTGTCTTTGAGCGTTACGGAAGCTATGTAATTGCTGTTTGCATTGGTCGCTGTACCGTTAGAAACCTCGTAAGCAGTGTTTGCAACGATTCCAGCGGATTGCGCTGAACCAGTGTAAACGAGGTTGGTGTTTGTAACTGTTGGTTTAGCTATTTGGGCTTTTGCTATTGACCAAGATAACGCAATATCTGTGGTCGTTCCGTCTGCCCATTCGTATCTGGAAGGGTCGCTCAAGGTTACGGCTATAGTGTAATTTCCGGCATTTGTTTTAGTTACATCACCAGTTAAAGTATAAGCGGGATTTGCTTGATTTAGTTCTACCGTACGTGGCAATGCGTTGTAAATAAATTCGTTTGCAATAAGCATTGGTTTTGTCACAACTTCTTTAAACTCACGTAAATACGGATATCCATCGTTTATAACGCCATTATTGTCTATTTTCCAAATTGGAGTAACAAAATTCCAACCTATATAACTAGACTGCGTTTTCATTTCCGCTGTTGTTCTACCGAAACCATTAGTACCGCCACCGAGAGTTTCAGAATTATAATAGCTTTGTGTAACTGTGCCGGTTCCGCTTCCAGACAATCCACCAACATTGGATGTTCCAATTACATTTCCTGTAGCGTAGCTTTGCGTAATTGTGCCAGAGCCTCTGTTTCCAATCAATCCACCGATATTGGAGGTTCCCGTTACGTTTGCCATGGAGTAACAATACTCAATTGGAGTGTTGCCGTTTCCTACCAATCCGCCAACATTACTATTACCTTTGATATATGAGGCCACAACACCTAGTTTCTCTATTTTTCCACCATTCACAACACCAAACAATCCTTGATTATCATTTGCATTGTCAATGTAAACTCCGCTAATTTTGAAACCATTTCCTACAAATGTGCCTCTGAATGGGTTTGTTGATGTTCCTATAGGAGTCCATAGCTTAATATAGTCAGATGTAGCGATTGCCCAATTTTGCCAACCTGTTGTGCTGTTTAACGAAATGTTGCTTCCGAGTATGATTCTTTTGCCGGAGAAACTTTCGTGTCCTTCGTTAACTATGTACGCTAAGCCAGCTAATTGTTCTGCTGTAGTTAAGGTAAATTCCGTTTGCGACGATAGATACCAACTAAAATCAGCTTCATCAATCCAATTATTTTGCGAGAATGTTGTGGTTATTAACGGAGATAAAGGTATACCAGCATAATAATCAATGTTCTCTTGCGAGCGAGCAAATATATAATAAGCCGTATTTGAAGCGAGCTCGGCAAAAACAAGTTCTGTTTGCCAACCATCTGTGGGTGCGCTGTTTATTGTGCTTACGGCATATTCAACAGTTTGTCCACTTGCAGGAACAGCAACCTCGTTTATTGTAATAGTATTGTATGTTTTGCCTACCAATGCTGGAGCAGAAACTATTGCACCGGAGATAACGGTTTTCACTATTACATCAGCAATTTCAACAAAGCCTTCGTTATCGTGATTTTTATATGAAATGCCAAACTTGCCATCATCGTCAATTGCCCAAATGGCTGTCGCATTTCCTGTTGGCAATGCAGTCAAGTGGGTATTTCTGCTTTCGGTATAAATGAATGGGTCAGCCGATTTGTTCCATACAACTATAACGCCTTGATTGATATTATAATTGCCAAAGACAACGGATGTAGCATTCGTACCAGTTCCTACCACAATGCCACCATTTAAATTGACTGCACCAGAATATCTATATACACCGCTACCAGAACTAGCAGTATTATCGCTGATTGAGCCTCCAGTCATAGTAAAAGCGCCATTGCCATATACATACACGCCACCACCTTCACCTGCTGTATTACCGCTGATTGTGCCATCACTCATAGTGAAGGTGCCAAAATTATACACGCCGCCGCCGCTGCTTGCTGTGTTACCACTGATTGAGCCTCCATTCATTGTGAAGGTGCCAGAATTATACACGCCGCCGCCGATGCTTGCCGTATTACCGCTGATTACGCCGCCACTCATAGTAAAGGAACCACTCACGCCGCCACCAACACCTGCCGACTTATTGTTGCTGATTTCACCACCTCGCATAGTAAAGGTACCATACACGCCACCACCGCCATCGCTAGCTGTATTTCCACTGATTGAGCCACCATTCATAGTTAGAGTGCCATACACACCACCGCCATTAGCTGCCGTATTACCGCTGATTGAGCCACCATTCATAGTTAGAGTGCCATTCACACCACCGCCATTAGCTGCCGTATTACCACTGATCGTACCACCACTCATAGTGAAGGTGCCATAGCCATACACACCACCGCCGCCGTTGCTTGCCGTATTGCCGCTGATTTCGCCATTTTCCATGGTGAAAGTACTATTGTTAATTATATACACGCCGCCACCGAAGTATGCCGTATTGCCACTGATTTCGCCATTTTCCATGGTGAAAGTACTATTGTTAGTTATATACACGCCGCCACCGTAGGCGTAGCCATTTACCGTATTGCCGCTGATTTCGCCATTTTCCATGGTGAAAGTACTATTGTTAGTTATATACACGCCGCCGCCGTTGCTTGCCGTATTTCCACTAATTACGCCATTTTCCATGGTGAAAGTACCTTCATTATCTACACTCACGCCGGTGCTTTGGTTGCAGTTTACCGTATTGCCACTGATTTTTCCTCCAGTCATGGTGAAAACGCCACCATCTACATATACTCCACCAGCACAGAAATTTCGCAAAATCACACCATTATTCATAGTGAATACGCCGCCACTGTTAACCCTTACCAACGCCCCTGCATTATTTGCAAAGGAACTTGCATCTTTAGCTCCGTCAATAATGATGTTTTCCAAAATGAGCTTTGCATTAGCAGACACTGTGAACAAATTTCCAATTATGCCACGTTTAAGAGTAACGGTAGGACCTGCACTGCGAATAGTAAGCGTTTTGCCGTTGTTGTTCGCTGGTATGGTCGCTAACCAGTCGAGGGGTAAATCTTCCTCAACATCTATCACAACATCAGTTTGCGCTGTTGCGTAAGACTCAACTAAGCAATAAATAGAAACTCCTATTGCTAGTGCGTTACCGCAAAATTTAGACTCTTTGCCTGTTACATCTTCATGAAAATATTGCACATGCTCGACCTTCGCACCACTTTGAACAAAGACGCCTCTATTAGCTGTTTTCGTTATGCCAATATTCATTCCTGTGGCTGGTGGTGTGATTGACGAAATGGAGATATATTGATTATCGTTAAGATATACGTTGCTAGCTATACCTCCTGAAGTGAAATTGTCAGTTATTGCAACAGTACCGCCAAGTGTGAGGATGCCATTATTTACATACACGCCTCCGCCAGAGCTGCTAGCCGTATTGCCGCTGATTGAGCCTCCATTCATTGTGAAGGTGCCTGAATTTACATACACGCCGCCGCCTGAGCTATTCGAAAACACATTATCACGCAAAACTGCGCCAGCATTCATAACAAAGGCTCCACCACTAACCCTTACAAGCGAACCATTGCCGTTTGCAAAACCACTAGCCTTAGCTCCATCAACAATTATATTTTCAAGAATAAGCGTAGCACTAGTTGGCACTGTGAATAAATTGCCGACAATACCTCGTTTGAGAGTAACGGCTTTATCGGAGTTTACGCTACGGATGGTAAGCGTTTTGCCTGCCATTGCAGGAGTTGGAATGTTAATAAGCTGGTTCAGTGTAAGATCTTGGCTAACCTCAACAATGAGATTCACTCCCATTTTTGCATAAACAGATACTTGCTCATAGAATTCAGCGGATGTTCCTGCAGAAACTTTAAT
>WQSA01000006.1 GCA_009788135.1 Candidatus Fibrimonadales bacterium | reverse complement strand
CCGAATCCGTTGATACCTACTTTAATGGACATAAAATAACCTCTTGGTTTTATTGTTTGAAGGTAATATAGTAATTATAACATACACGCCTTGAGCCGGAGCGCCATATATGCGCTCGCCGCGCAGGTTGTAAACCTCAATTTTCGCATTTTGGGGAATATCTGCTATTATATTGTGAATGGCTGTAGTGCTGCTACTGCTAGGTACCTGGGTTCCGTATTTTGCGGCCAATCCTATGTAATCATCCAAATACGCATTTGCATGGCGGCCGCTGTTAGTTCCGCTTCTCCAGTCAAAAAGCACCACTCCGGAATCATTGTCGTTCCAATCCGCAGGCTCCCAGATAAAAGTTCCAAACCCCTTGTTATTAGGCAAATTGAAAATTATATCGTTGACCCTCTCATGATACTTGGCAGTGTATTCCGCAACGGCTATTTTCATGTTGTTGTTTGCGTTATCCGCAGCGAATTTAGCAGCCACCCTCTGCAAGCTATCTGGCTGTCCATGCCATTTTGTGTAATAAGAAAGCCCGAATACATCCACTCTGGACACTCCGTTGCTTTTGAGGCTTGCAAGCCAGCCATTCGGGTTTTTATCATTGATGGTGTGCACCATTATTTTAATGTTTGCATCAACATCTTTTACCCCGTCTATGCCAGCATTTACCAAGGCCGCAAAGTTGCTCCAACTGCCAGGGCTGTAATTCCTGCCAACGTCCCAAATCATTCCGCCTACGGTTTCATTGCCAATCTGCACCATATCCGGCAAAACGCCGTTGCTCTTAAACGCTTCCAAGCTTTCTTTTGTGTATGAGCGTACTTTTGCAGTGAGTTGTGCCAAAGTGGTCAAGCTTTGCCAAGACATAGGCTTGTACTGCTTTGCCGGATCTGCCCAGGTATCGCTGTAATGGAAATCCAAAAGGAATTTCAGGTCTGCTGCTTTTATTCTTTTTGCCATTTTTATGGTTGAATCAAGACCGCAATAGCCAGCTGCGGAATAAGGAGATTCGCTTTCATTTGGGATTTTTGCTGTGGGGTCAACAAAGAGCCTTAAGCGTATATAGTTGAAGCCGTGGTCTTTAAGAATTGCAAAGGGGTCTTGCTGTACTCCATCGTGGTAATATCGCACTCCGCCATTTTCTCTTTGCTGTATCCAAGAAATGTCTGCTCCCAGCGCAAACGGCTCATCTTGAGCAAAAACGCCGACAGTAAAGGCAAAACTGAGCAAAACAGACAGAAATCTGTTCATAGATACCCCCATATTATATACAATATATATAATTAAAAGAAGTAAGTTACGCCAATGCCATATTGCCAAAGAGAAGAGTCTTCAATAAACTCTGAATTGCTTAAAGCTGTCATCCCAAGAATTATTTTTAAATCAACTCCAATATTCTCGTTTATATTATAGCCTCCTCCAATAGCAAAGCCTAAATCTGCAAGCGATCTGTCTTCAAACTCTTCGCGCTCATCTCCTGCTGTGAATTCATATATAATTTCGGAACTAAAAGGAATCTCTATCTGCAACCCTGCGCCAACCCATGCATCTCCAAGCGAATACTGCACTATTGCCGGAACGCTCAGCGCAAATTCGCCTGCATATGCATTTGCTCTAAACGCTTCTTCTCCGAAAGATACCTTTCTATAATGAAATTCTGCCCCGGTTCTAAGGTTTATTTCTCCGCTAATAGGAACGATTGCAGCCAAGCCAACGCCAAAGCCCATGCCCATTTTAACATTTTCGTCCAAATAATCTTCGCCAAAAGAGAAATCGAGCAGGTTAAAGCCAGCCCGGACACCCAATTGCATATCTTGGGCAAAGGAAGAGGCTGCAACCAAAGCAACTACTGCAGTTATTGAAAGAATCCTATTCATAAGACCTCCTAATATTCCGAAGCGATAATATAGAATTTTTTTTGCAGAATTTTCACATTTTTAACCTTATCGCAAACAAATACCTAGCAAAAAAGTATGGCTCGTCCAAATCCGAATACTTTACCCCCTGCGAAGTGGTGGCATTGGCAAAACTGTTGCCGCCCATGTATATGCCCACATGAGACACGGAATCTCGCTCGCCGAAAAACACCAAATCACCGGGCAAAAGAGCCGATTTTGGGATTCTAATGCCCAATTTGCTCTGCAAAATTGAGGTTCTGGGCAAATCCATGCCATATATAGCGTACACTTGCTGCACAAAAGCGGAGCAATCCATGCCATATATCGTGCTTCCGCCCAAAACATAAGGAATTCCCAAAAATTCCTCAATTCGGCCCTCAAGCCCCTCAGGGGGTCTAAAATCGGTAGCCAGACTGCCCCACTCGTTTTTCCCGGAAAAGTAATACTCCGAGCTCCTCAGCTCGCCTTTCACAGCGCAAGAGTGCAAAAGCAAGCAAAAAATGCAAAAAAAAGAAAAAAGTCTCTCCATATATACTTAGACGCTTTTTATTTCCTTTTTCCGGAAAAAAATGCAAAAATGCAAACTTTTTTTAATTTTTTGAAGAAAAATGCATTTTTTTCCGGATTTTTCTTTTAAAATGCGTCTAAGTGTACGTGAAAAAGGAAACTGCATTCTTGAAAATTATGTTGGCCCTGTTTGGGCTATCTCCTCATTTGCACGCAAATGGGTCTTATGGGCAACACTCGCTCAGGGATTTGCCCGGAATTGAGCTATTTGTGCACTGCGCAGGGGACTTGGAGATTAAAAAGATGGAAAACGAGCTAAAAAACAGGCTTCTGGAAAGGCTGGAAAGCGCAAACGTGCCGCTGAACAGCGCTGAAAACGGCGCCAAGCTGAAATTTTTGCTCACGGGCTTTAAAAAGAAAGAGGGGGATTATTTTATCTACGCCTCTTTGCAACTGCACCAAAGGGCATATTTGGCCGTTAGCCATGAATATATGGACTGCCAAACCTGGGATATATGGAAAATGGGAGTTTTTAATGCAAATGAGATTTTTTTGGAAGCGCAAGACATGGCAAGGGAGTTCGCAAATGATTTCATTTCCGCAAACAATTTTTAAAATAATTCTCGCAGCGGGTCCGGNATTCGCTCTGCAAATTGAGGCTNCTAAAGAAATTGAAGAGTTTCTTTGGGCTTATTCAACGGAAATAGGAGCCCAGAATAAAAACCTTATTCTGAGGGCTAANAACAATANCTTAAAGCTCATAGACAACGGAAAAACCATCCGCGAAGTCAAAATCTGCACNGCAAGCTTGCCCAATATCGCGCTGCAGAACGCTGTAAATGAAATTTTCGGGCACTCAGAGCCAAAAAACGAAGGTTTGAGCGGAAATATAAAAACAATTATAATAGGAACAGGCTTGGCGGCNGCGAGNGTTTTGCTCTACTATTCAAACACGCCAAAACCGGTTTACGGAGAGAAAAAATGACAACACTAATCGCATGGAAAGAGGGTATGGCCTTGTCTCAACAACACTTGCAGCAATCGGATCAGTTTCTTCTGAAACATATAAAAAATGTTTCGGGCTTGCCAAAAGGCATGCACTTTGGCTTTGGCAAGCTGGAGCTTGACGAAGACTTGATAAAAGACGGACTCTTCGCATTCAAAGAATGCACTGCAGTTTTCCCAAGNGGAATTTTCTTTAAATCTGCAAAGATTGAAGCGAGAAAATTCGACAAAAGCCTGGACGCATTCTTGGCTCTGGACTTGAACTCAAGNTCTCGCTATGATATTGCCTGGGAAAATTACCCAGATTTATATTACGAGGAAGAATATATGAAAATGCCGGTTTCCTTTCCCAAGCCAAAAATCGTTTTTAGCGGCGAATCTCTGGACGGAAAGGAATTTTTGCCAATCGCAAGAATTGAGAAAACCTTGCAAGGAACCTTTGAACCNGANAAAAACTTTTTCCCTCCTTTAATATCCATGAACGGCAGCGAATACTTCGCAAAAAAGCTTAAATACTTTGATGCTCTTTTGCAGAACAAAATAGAGAATATTTCTCATTCAAAGGAATTGCTGCTAAGGGATTTAAAATCTTTAAGAGCAGTTTTAGGCTGCATGCAAAACGCAGAAGGCGTGCTGCCATTCAATTTCTTTTGCGAAATAGCAAAATTCCTGCAGGAACCGTTCAGCTACGCTCACGGAGAATTCAACAAAAGCTTCAATGATATTTTCAACGCATTGAACAACTTTTTATTGCAGGAGAAAAAGACGAATATTTTGCAAAAACGCATTGAAAAAGAGGGGCAAAACTCATTTTCCGCAAATCTGGCAGACTTTGAACTTTCCGCAGCTTCGTCTGCATGGCTAGCCGTAGCGTCAAAGCTTTCTCCGGAAGAAGCTGTAAAATTTATGGCTATGCAGCTTAGAATCGCTCCAAAATCAAAGCTGGCCAATATACTGATAAGCGCAACGCACGGCATAAACTGCATTCACTGCATTGTTCCAAAAACAATTCAGGAAATTCCAGGCACTTATTACTTTAAACTCCAAACTGATTCCCAGCTTTGGAAAAATCTATGCGAAGAAAAGGAAATAAGCATTTATGCACCGCCCACTTTGCAAATAGATTCTATTGATTTTTTAACGGAGGTTCTATGATAAATCTGGCTGAAAATATTTTCCGCTCTGTGCTTTTGCTGTCAAATCCTGCAGAGAATTTTACGGAAAAAATAAAGGAATTCTGCAATGACTGCGCAAATAACGGCTACACTGCCGGCGAAATAGAAAATGCAAAATACGCTCTGTGCGCATGGATAGATGAATATATCTATGTGAATTACAATGTATTTTCGCAATCCCTTGTTTTGAATGAATTTCAAGACGCAGAAGCTGGCAGGCATTTTTTTGAAAGGCTGGAAAGCATTCATCAAAACAGCAATCCCGCTCCCCTGCTCGAAGTTTATGCAAAATGCATTTTATTTGGATTTATGGGAAGGTTCAGAATGGGAGAAACCGCCGAATTAAAGCGCATTCTAAATTCTGCAATCTCCAAAATAGATTTGCTGAAACGATTGGATTACAAACCCGCTACAAAAAGCAAACATCGCTTTTCATTCAGGCGAGGCGTAAAAAATATTTTGGTAAACGATTCGGAAGCCGTAAAAAAACAAACTCCGCCAAAAGGTTACCGATATATCTATTCCGATATGAAAAATATGGACGGATTGCCATTTTTAGACGGAATTATTTCGATAAACCAATCGGTGCCGCCGCAAAAAATGCCCGTTTACACCGTAGAAAATCTGGAAATCCCGGAATTTGACCAAACGCTGGACAGAAATTACGAATTCAACAGCAACCATCTGAATTTTTACCTGCACAAATATTTTTTGGATAATGCGGCTTGCAAAAATCTTCTGTCTTTGCCAAAAAAACTGGAGCAATTCAAGGCTGGAGAAAATTTTTATACCACACCGTTTTTCCCATTTATGCAAAGCGAAAAACCGCTCGCATACAGCTTGGCAAAAAAAGTGCTTTTCATTTTATCGCTGATGAGCATAGTTCTTTCCATATTGCCGCTAATAGACAAGCACAAGGAAGAAATAAAAATTGAGCATCTGAGAATTGTAAAAGACAGCTTGGACTTGGAATTTGAAAGAGATGTCAAAAATCTGGAGGTTCAGTATCAAAAGCAAATATTTGAAAAGTTTCCGTTCAAAGAGGGCAAAATGCCATCCGTTGCGGAAATCAACGAATATTTAACAGAATTCTATAAATTCATAGACGCAATAGACACCATTTCGGATAGCAGAATAAAATTCAACAGCAAAGCATTGGCCCAGTTGCAGCTTCTTAAAAGCAATACCTGGAGCGATATTCCGGTTAGCATAATAATCAAAGCGCCGCAAACAGCATCTGTGGAATTTTCCATAGACAGCCAATATGTGGAAATTGAGCGTGGAAAAAACGCAATTATAGAAACCGTTTTTCCTCAAAANAGCAGAAATGGGATTGAGTTGAACGTAAAGACTGCCAACAATGTTTTTAAAGAGAGCATAAGCGGAGAATGGAGCTTGNTGAAAATAAAAGACAGGCACGTATTTTCATTTATGGATAGAAGNTATCTGGTTGATGTAGAATTGAATGTTCACTGGCACTTGCCCAAGAATACCATAAAACCCAAAGACTGGTTTGAACTTCGTTTAGAACCGAATTTAACGGAAAATTTCCCTTTAACCCGTAACCTAGGAGAATAAAAATGGCTAACAGCTATCAGAATGAAATNCCCCCTGCNCGCATAAACATTCAGTTNAGCGTGGAAACCGGAGGGGCGCAGAAAAAAATGGAACTTCCATTGAAGTTGCTCGTTGTAGGCGACTTTAAAATGGATGGAGACGAGTCTCGCATCATTGAGCGAGAAAAGATAAACCTCAACAAGGATAACTTTGACTCGGTTATGCAATCCTTGAAAGTCCAGTTGAAAACCACTGTTGAGAATCGCCCAATTGAGCTCAAATTCAACAATATGAAATCATTTGAGCCTATGGAAATAGTCAGGCAAATCCCGGATTTGAATCGCTTGATGGCGGTTCGCAATCTTATAAAGGATTTGGGCTCAAACCTGTTGGACAACAGGGAGTTCAGAAAAAAAATGGAGGCGATTTTAAAAGACAAAGTTGCCACTCAACAACTTTTGGAAGATTTAACCTAAGGAGAAACCATGGAAAATTCCACTTTGACATCAATTTATGAAATCATAAAATTGGACATTCCCGCCAAGTTTATAGATATTTCCGAGTACAGCGATGCCGCTTCGCTTTACAAATTCAATCCAAACGAGCGAATAGGCTCCGGCATAAAAGCTTTTGCGCAGAGCGTTTTAGACAGCTCGGCAAGCGTTGAGAAAATAGACCGTGCATTTATAGACGCTCAGGTCGCATGGATAGACAAGATTGTGAGCGAGCAATTGGATGCAATTATGCACAGCGATGAATTTCAAAAGCTGGAATCTGCATGGCGAGCTTTGCATTTTCTTGTTCAGCGCAGCGATTTCAGGAGAAATGTGAAAATAGAATTGCTGAATGCAAGCAAGGAATCCATAAAAAACGATTTTGAGGATTCCCCGGAAATAATCCAGAGCGGTCTTTACCGCCATATTTACAACGATGAATACGATACCCCAGGCGGCGAACCTTATGCCGCAATGATTGCAAACCTTGAGTTTGACAGCACCGCAGACGACATCGCTCTTTTGCAAAACATATCCTCGGTATCCGCCGCTTCGCACTGCTTGTTCATAGCTTCCGTAGGCTCCAAATTCTTTGGCAAATCCGATATCGGAGATTTGCCAAAAATAGACGATTTGGAAAACTACATGGAGAGAGCGGAGTACACAAAATGGCGAGCGTTCCGCAAAGCCGACGATTCCCGCTACATCGGCCTTGCTTTGCCCAGATTCTTGCTGAGAAATCCTTATGGGGAGAGCAAAAATTCCAAAGGTTTCAATTACACGGAATCTGTTCTGGGCGAGGAACACGAAAAATATCTGTGGGGAAATTCGGCATTTGCATTTGCCGCAAACATGGTTCGCTCTTTTCAGGACAACGGATGGTGCGTTCAAATAAGAGGCCCTGAGAGCGGAGGCAAGGTGGAAGACTTGCCCATACACTTTTTCAATGCGGGAAAGGGTATGCAGGCGAAAATTCCAACAGAAATTCTGATTCCGGAAACGCGCGAATTTGAATTTGCAAAGCAGGGGTTTATTCCGCTGAGCTTCTACAAGAACCGAGACTACGCATGCTTTTTCTCCGCAAGCTCCACGCAAAAACCCGATGAATACGACGATGCCTTGGCAACGGCAAACTCAAGGGTAAACGCTCGCCTGCCATATATATTCTTGACAGCAAGGCTCGCTCACTACCTGAAAGTTTTGCAAAGGGAAAATATAGGCGCAAGCAAGAGCGCAGGAGTTTTGGAAGCGGAGCTGAACAACTGGATCAAGGGTTTGGTCACCGAAATGGAAAATCCAGGCCCTGAGCTTGCAGCTACGCATCCATTAAGCTATGGGCAAGTTACGGTTGTCGAGAATCTGGATAACCCTGGTTTTTTCAAAGTTACGCTTTCCGTTGTACCGCATTTTCAAGTTGAGGGAGTAAATGTGAATCTGTCGCTTGTATCCAAGATGCCAGCAGCTAAGAGCTAATTCTTTACGCAGCGGACTGAAAGCTGGAAATCCTTGTCAAAGTACAGTTTCAGCACGCTGCTAAAACTGTAGTACATGCTTCGAAACCAGGAACTGTATTCATCGAATTCCGTAGAAGTCCACCAATAGCCGAGATTGCCAGACATGAAGTAGCCATTAGAGTAGTAGCCTCCAGGCAAAGCTGTAAAGCCAAACTGGTCCGTAACACAATGATCATACTCTACGGACTCACCGTCTGTTTTCTTTTCCACCCATTTGCACTTAGGGGAAGTTGGGTTCCTTTTGGAAAAATCATACTCTTCCCACTCCTTTTTAGCTTTGGACTTCTTTCCGGCGCTAAGTTCGCCGCTTGCAAAATCCACCAAGGCTTGCCATTCCTTATCACTGGGCAAGTGCCAGCCTGCAGGGCAAGCTCGTTTTGCCAACTCCCAAGTATATAACCGTCCGTATTTATTGCAGTTTTCTGGCTTATTGCTATAACATTTGCTGCCAATCGCATTGTAATCCATATTTTGAGCCATCCAAATTTGCTCACCTATCTTCACAGTATTATAGCTCTTACCGTCCCTTTCATCGGTAAAAGTTTGCGCAAAAACCGCAATATTAAATAATATCATCAAGATTATAGCTTTTTTCATAGTATAAATATAGAAATCTTTTTCTACCTTCTTTTCATGTTTTTGGGGAATTACAACGATTGCAAGGTTTTGGAAGAGCTGCCGCAGGGTTTTTATGTTGAAACCAAGGATGGCAGCGACAGGGTGCTTTTGCCAAAGACAAAAGCACCCAAAGACTTGAATATAGGCGATGAAATAAACCTGTTCATCTATTTGGACAACGAGGCCAGGCCAATAGCCACAACGCAAAAAGCCAAGACTTGCGTGGATGAATTTGCCGTGCTGCGCGTTAAGGATGTGAACGATGCAGGGGCTTTTTTGGACTGGGGCTTGGACAAGGACCTGATTTTGCCCTACAACAACCAGCTCGGCGAACTGCAAAAAAACGATACCTGCGTGGTGAGGGTCTTTATAGACGAAAAAAGCGGCCGCCTGAGCTCCACGGAATATTTGCGCAAATTCTTTGACCGTGATGTTTCCGAGCTTAAAGAAGGCATGGAAGTGTCGCTAATAGCCTATGATTTTCAAGAGGAGCGCTGCATAGACTTTATGATAAACAAGCGCTGGACAGGCAGGCTTTACTGCGACCCAGTATCCACAGGCCTCCACATCGGGGATCTTTGCAGCGGCTATATCCACAGCATAAAAGAAGATTCCCTAATCACTCTGAGCCTCTCGCCTATAGGCTTTGACGCTCTGGTTGACAAGCACAAAGAGGCTCTGCTCAAGGCTCTGAGAGACAACAAAGGATTTTTGCCTTTTTCCGACAATTCTTCGCCAGAGGAGATTCGCAAGAATTTTGGCATGAGCAAAAAAGGATTTAAAAAATTGGCAGGCAAGCTGTGGAAGCAAGGCGTAGTCGAGCTAAGCCCAGAAGGGATCAAGCTTGTTTAAAACAGATATGCGTGGAACATAATCCTGAAATACAAGTCTGGAATTTCCCAGTCTGTATCATCGCCTCCGCCTCGAGCTTCCCAAGAGCGCATTTCAGCAACGGGGTTTAATTCTATAGATATGTCCATTGGGAAGCTCGTTGGAAATATCCAGGAAATTCCGCCAGTAACCCCAACTCGTATTGCAAAGCCAGTAACTGCGCCATCGCCATTGTTCCAATAGCCAACACCCCCAACAGGCCCCCAATACAAAGGAAATCTTCCCATGGAGGCATCTGCCTTAATAAGGTTATTCAAAAAATAATAACCAAAATAACCGCCAAGAGAGATGTCGTCATTGGACGCTTTAATGCGAAAGTAAAAGTTCATTGATGCATCAGAACCTAAATGCTTGTAATCCAAGCCCCAGTTTTCTCCAGCATTCCCGCCTTGCAACCAAATACCCAAAGCGCCATTCTTTTCAGCAAAAGAAGCGCCAGCAAGAAAAACAAGAAGTAAAAAAATCTTTTTCATAGCAAAAATATAGTAAAACTACAAATGCCGCAAAGCCTCTGCGATTAACTTTCCAGAGTCTGCCCCTCTGCCAAGAATCTCCGCCGCTTTTTCCACAGCGCGCCGCGCACCGGGATCCTTCACGCCAAGCGTATGCAAAGCAAGTATAGCCTCTTGCTCAGCAAAAGGCAACGCTGCCGTTGAACTCTCGCCCGCTGTCGCAGAAATGGCAAGAGCCTTGTCCTTCAATGCGAGAACCAGCATTTCAGAAGTCTTTTTGCCAATGCCCTTTATCTTTGAAAGACCAGCAGCATTTTCAGTCGCAATCAAAGAGAGAAAATCGTTTGGCGAAATAGAACTCAAAATTCTCTGCGCCATCTTAGGCCCAATTCCGCTTATCTCTATCATGTTTAAAAAAAGTTCTTTTTCCTGAATATCCAAAAATCCGTAAAGAGTCATGGAGTCTTCTCGCACTACCAAGTGAGTCAACAAAACAGCCTCGGAACCTTCGCTCGGAAGCATCTCGCCCGTGCGCGCGCTCACATTAACGCCATAACCAACGCCGCCGCATTCAAGCACTGCCAAAAGCGGAGTCTTTTGGACCAAAATCCCTCTTAATCTCTCTATCATTTCCATTCCCAAACAGTGCCGGCCTTGCTGTCTTTAATAACAACTCCCATATCCAGCAAAGCATCGCGCAAACGATCGCTCTCAGTAAATTTTTTCGATAAGCGAGCCTCATCGCGTTCTTTGACTAACGATTCTATTTTTGCAATCTCTTCTTCGGAATGAATCTCCTTTTTCACAACCTCAGACAATCGAAGGCCAAGAACGCTGTCAAACTCCTTTATAAGAGCCGCTTTCTCCTTATCCAATATCGATGAATCCGCAAGCATCAAATGCAAAACACCCAAAGCTCCGGAAGAGTTCAAATCGTCCCCAATCGATTGCCTGAATTTTACACTCCACTCGCGAGCATCCAAACTTATATTTTCGCATTCCATGCCTATAAGATACTGAGTCTTTTTTCGCAATGCATTCAAAGATTCCTGAGCGCTTTCCATCGCTTCCCAACTAAAATTCAAATAATTGCGATAGTGGCTTGTCAAAGAGAAAAGCCTGTAGGCAATCGGGTCAAATCCTTTTTGCTTCAATAAATCAAGGGTTAAAAAATCTCCGCTGCTCTTGCTCATTTTGTCGGAATTGTTCTCTCTCAAAAATTCTCCGTGCACCCAGAATCTGGAAAACGGCTTTCCAGTTGCACACTCGCTTTGAGCAATTTCATTTGTGTGATGAACGCGAATGTGATCCGTGCCGCCGCAATGAATATCCAAAGTCTCGCCAAGATGCGTCATGGACATTGCAGAACACTCTATATGCCAGCCTGGAAAACCCAAACCCCAAGGACTCTCCCATTCCATTGCTCTTTTGCGATCTTTAGGGCTGAATTTCCACAGGGCAAAATCCGTTGCGAATTTCTTTTCGCCAAGGTCTATGCGAGCACCGCTTTTTAAACCCGCAATGTCTAAACGGGCAAAATCCGCATACTGAGGAAATTTCAGAGAATCGAAATAAATTCCATCGCTTGTGCGATAAGTGAAACCTTTTTCTTCAAGCTTCTCTATCAACGCAATCTGCTCTTTTATATGGTCGGTCGCTTTGCACCAAGTAGTTGGAGGCAATATATTTAAATGCTCTATGTCTTCCTTGAATTTTCCTGCGTAAAAATCCGCTATTTCCCAAACCGTTTTTCCAGTTCGCTCTGCGCCTACTTCCATTTTGTCTTCGCCATCGTCCTGGTCGCTGGTCAAATGCCCTACATCCGTTATGTTTATAACATGACGGACTTTAAAACCAAAATATTCAAGACTTCTGCGCAGCAAATCTTCAAACAGATAAGTTCGCAAATTCCCTATATGAGCGTAATGGTAAACGGTTGGGCCACAGGCATACATCTTAACCTCTGATGCTCCTTGCGGCAGGGTAAAGAGCTCTTTTAAACGACTGGCAGTGTTGTATAAGTAAATATCTTTTTTAGTCACAGCGAGAATCCTTTCCCTAGAGAAAATCCTTTTTCTAGCAATTCTTCAAGGGAATCTTGTGGTGGTTTAGCTGGTGGCGGAGACTGTACTGGTAAAACTTTTGTGGCAGTGGTACTCCTTATTTGAGGTTCGGTTGCAGCAACAGGCGGTGCGGCAACTTTTGGCATTGCCGCAGTTGGCATTGCCACCGTTGACTTTTCAATAAAAGGCTTTTCCAAAGAAGGCTTCTCCACAAACCCCCCAGCCATAACTATTACCTTTGTTTTTCCTTTGTATTCGTCTCCAGAACCATTGCCTATTTTCAAGAATTTTACCGTATTCTCAGGAGGATCTTGCAAAACGCAACGATAATATCCATCCACTTTTGTCCAGTTGAACAGCCTCTGAACCTCGCTTACAACCTCATAATGAGTTCTCTCGGAATATCCCTGTTCATAAAACTGATAAACCATTAGCCTTGAAGCTATTTTATCTGAATGATTTATGAGCAGTTTGTCGTTCAATGACTTTGCAAGTTCTTTTTTTATGTCTTCCACGTTCGAAGAGGAGGCTTCAACTGTTGTTATAATGGAATCTCCGCTGGCTTTGAGCGTTGAGCAAACATCAGCAAAATCTATGTTTCTTTTTGTGTATTTCGTCACAGTATCCATTATTGACTGCAATACTATTTGAAAACGGTTATCTATTAAATCATCCGCTTCGTCAACAGACGCATTTTCCTCATCCAATACATCCAGTATGCTTATCATGTCTATAACAATAAGCGCATCAACATATTTTTTAAACTCTTCCATGCCTTGCAATGCTATTTCGCGCCTGTCCGCTTCTATACCGGACGGCATTGTAGTAACGCCTATGGTGAGCGCATTTTTCTTCCCGATTTGAACTTCTTTTGCCGCTTTTGCAACAAAAGGCGCCACTCCAGTGCCAGTACCGCCACCCATGCCTGTTACGATAAGAGCCAAATCAACGCCTTTGAAAAGCTTTTCAAAGTGATCATAATACTTTTTACCCAAATCTTTTGCTATTTCCAAATCTCCGCCCGCACCTAAATAGTAAGAATCCCCCATGCTCAAGGCTATATTGTTTTTAAATCCGTTTCTCTCAAGCTCCTTTATAGAACCGCCATCTGAATTTATACCTACAAATTCCACCATTTCGTTTTTGGAGTTCTGCATTTTTAGACTCATCAAAATATTCACGCCACAAGTTCCTACCCCGGCAAAGCACACGGATATAGGTTTCCCATAAGTTTCGCCTGCGCTCTCTATTAAAGGCTCGCGCAGCGGCGGCAACCGAGCATTATCCGAAATTTCCATTTGAATTAAAGGTTCTTGCAGGCCTGCGCTTTCAGCAAGGCCAGCATCGCGGCGTATGGTTTGCAATATTTTATTCAGGTCAACGGGCATTTAAACCTCCAAGTTATTGGAAAATAGTAATTTTTTACGAAGCTTTAGAGAAAATCCATCCAAAAAAAGGCAATTTCTTGGTTTTCTTCTTTTCCGGAACGTTGTTGGCAATCAAGCTTTGCAAAGCGCCAATGCCCGAAGAAGACAAATCGTTCCTAGCTTCCCCATCCCATTTCACAACTGCCCTTCTAGCAGAATTTTCAAAAACATCTTCGGCCACCTTCTCCAGCCCTTTTAACGGCAGCGGACATTCCAGCAATATGAATTCAGGCTTGCAAAAATCATCGCTGAAAATTGCCCGCTTTATTTCAAGCAACAGATTGCGAATTGCTTCTCTGGTAAAGTAACACAATACATAATTGCTTATAGTAAAGGTTGTTTTGGTTTTATTCTTGCCCGGCAAAGCGAGTCTGCCGTATTTAACGCTTTCCTCAGTCTCATTTTCCAAAATGCAAGACACATGCTCAAGCAAACCCGAACAATCGTCTGCAGACAAAAGTTCTTTGGAATCATCGGTAACTCCAGCATTCAGCACCATATTGTGAAATTTTTGCATAAGCTCGTGATTCTGCGTAAGTTTGTAATCCTGTTCCGTCAATATCGAATTTTTATGATAAAAAAGACATAGCCGCCAAATAGCTTCTCTCAAGTCTTTGAATCCGGATTCCTTTTTATTCAAATACTTTAGTTCTGAGTTTTCCCATACGGAAAACTCAGACATTAAATCCGTGATATGTATCAGTGCTGTTTTGCCAGCTTTTTCCCTTGCATTGGCAAGCGCCATGAGTTCCTTTTCGCAAGAGAGAGAGAGGTTTATTTTGTCCTCCTCGTCTTTCATTACATCCAAAAGTTTTGAAAGCGCCGGGTGCTTGGTGATGAAGTAAGCGTTAAAGCCAAGACTCTTGGTCATTCTGCCTTTAGGATCGAGATGTCTTGAAGTCACGCCCTTTTCATTCAAAATAGTATAATAAGGGCTAGTGAGAGTTCTTATTTTTTCATCGGGAATATGAATTTGAGACATCTTCTCCGGCCTTTTGCATTCCTCTATTTTAACCATATCCTCATCCGTAATTTCCCTAAGCGAAAGCGGAAGATTATAAGGAAAGTACACAACTTCAAAGAAAGCAGCGGAAATTGTAATCTCCATAAGGCGATCAAAATCGTAGCCAGTTTCGTTCTGCCATTCCACTATCCTGTCATTGATAATTTCTGCTACTGTTTTAATGCGGCCGTCATCAACTTTATGTTGCGAAATTCCAGGAAAATCTTCAAACTCTTCAGTTTGAAATCGAAGAGTTCCTACTTCCCAATCGCTCTCCGCGCCATCGCGCGGCTGAATGTCATTTGCTTTGGCGAAATTCATGCTGATTCCACCGTGTCCAAAGTCCAAGTTGAGTTTCGCTTTATTCGCACCCATCTCACAGTCTCCCGTTTTTTTCTGTTATGTACGCAAGCTGCCTGAATCGCAAATCCAAAACAGCTATTGAATGTATATTCAATACTTGCATGTTCCTGGTCAACTGCCTATAGTGTCTATAGGCTATTTTCCAGCAATCATCTTCTAAAGAAAATTTAGTTTTAAAGTCCACATCGTTAAAAAATACCATTATTTGCCTGTCCGCTTCGCTCGGAATCAATTGGGAAACCCTTGAGTAAAGCATAGCATCGTTTTTTCTCATATCTATTAAAAATTTTATTGCCAAGGCTATGTCCCCAGGCTCATTGGCTTTTACAACAGGCAAATCTGCAATATTGGCACTATACGGGTAAATTTCTCCCTTATCCGAATATATAACGGGTTCCGCAGACATAACAACAAACAGCGGGCTGGCTTCCGTAAATTTTATCTCAAGCTCATAAGGTATAAAGTTAACGATAAACTGAACATCCCCAAAAATCATATTGCTTGCTTCCAAGCGAGCACGAATATATGCTGTGTCTTTTGAGTAAATTTCTTCTCTATAGTTGAAGCCTATTATTTTTCTGAAAGCATCGGGCGAAATTCTTTTCAAATTTACAGGTGTTATTTTTTTGAAAGACATAAAATCATCCGATTGCACGCTAGGAATGACAAATATAAAAGCCGCTACGCAAAGCGCAAGCAAAACGCATAAACCTACTATACGTCTTTTGTTCTTCAAAAAACGTATTTTAACGGAGTCTCTTGCTTTTGAAACCAAGCGCGTAATCGCTTCTCGCCTTTGTCTTTCGTTATGCCCTAACTTCATACCATCTCCAGGATTTTTGCGGAAAGCGCAGTTATGTTTCCGGCACCCATTGTCACTATCAAATCTCCATCCTTCGCCTCATTAGCCAAAAATTCAAGAGCATTTTCCTTTGCGCCAATAAAATGCGCATTCTTATGCCCTCTTGCATGAGCAAAATCAAAAATAAGCTTACCGGAAACTCCTTCCACAGGCTCTTCCCTCGCTCCGTAAATATCGCATGCCAAAAGAATATCGCTGTTCCCAAAAACCGCGCCGAACTCCTCCGCATGGTCTTTGGTGCGAGAATACAAATGAGGCTGGAATACCGCTATAATGCGCTTTCCCGGGAAAGATTCCCTGAATGCAGCGAGACTTGCGGCAACCTCGGTAGGATGATGAGCATAATCGTCAAATACCAAAGCTCCTTTTACCATTCCCTTGAACTCCATTCTCCTTTCAACTCCGGCAAATTCCGCGAGAGCTTTTTTGGAAAACTCCACGGGAATGGATTCCTCAGTTGCAAGCGCAAGAGCACCGACTGCATTTTGAACATTATGCTTGCCCAAAAGACGAATTGAAAAATCTCCGAGCAATTCTCCCCTGCGATAAACCGTGAACTCCGAACCGCTTTCAAAATAGCGGCAACTCTTAATGCTATAAGTAGCCTGCGGACTAAAGCCGTAAGTTATCACGGGTTTTGAGAGCCTTGCCAAAACGCTCTGGCATCCAACATCATCCAGGCACAAAACCACCTGCCCGTAAAAAGGGACCTTGTTCGCAAATTCAACAAAAGCGCTCTTTATATCATCCAAATCCTTGTAGGTATCCAAATGGTCTGCATCGATATTGGTGATAATCGCCGAGCTTGGCATCATTTTCAAAAAACTGTGATCAAATTCATCGGACTCCGCAACGAGATAAGAACCTTTTCCAACGGTTGCTCCAGAGCCTTTGCCCTGCACAATGCCGCCTACTATAACTGTAGGGTCTTCGTTTGCTGCTTCCAGAATTGAACCTACCATGGATGTTGTACTTGATTTTCCATGAGTCCCGGCTATTGCCAGAGTATATTTCAAACGCATAAGCTCGCCGAGCATTTCCGCTCTGCGAATAATCGGAATGCCCTGCACCTTAGCTTGAACCATTTCCGGATTCTCAGCGTGAACCGCTGAGGAATAAACCACTATTTCCGTGCCTGCGATATTTTCCGCTTTATGCCCTATAAATACTTTCACTCCCAAATTTTGCAAATACTTAGTCTGCGTGCTTTCCTGCATATCAGAGCCGCTCACTTCAAAACCGTTGTGGAACAAAACTTCTGCTATGCCGCTCATTCCGGCTCCGCCAATTCCAATGAAATGCGTTTTGCGTATGCGCCTATTTGGTATGAACTTATCTAAGTCGAGCATATGTCCCTCGCAATTTCGCTTGCCGCTTTGCGATTCTTTTCGCCAAGCTCGCTCGCTTTTTTAGACATCTGCGAAAGTTTTTCCCTATCATTCATCAAGTTCGTTATTTTTTCAAAAAGCGCATTGGGCTCTTTGTCCAATTCCACAAATGCAGCTCCTTCTTTTTCCACGGCTCTTGCATTATGCTCCTGATGGTTTGCCGTTGCATAAGGATAAGGCAGGAGAATTGAAGGCTTTCCGAATGCGAGAATTTCCGCAAGGGTTGAAGCTCCGGAACGCGAGATTATCAAATCTGCGTGCTGCATATATGCGTAAATGTTATCCAGAAACGCAACTGCGCAAGGATACTTGTATTTATCTACATTTTTTGCGCCCACTTGCCATACAATGGATGTTTTTTCAAGCTTCTCTATAATCTGATCCATTTTTCTGTTTATGCCAAGTGCGCCCTGGCTTCCGCCTGTTATTAAAATGCGGAATTTTTTGCTGTCTGCAAAAGCCTCGGGTGCAGGCAAATTCTCCGGCATCTTGCGAACAGGGGAAGCGATGTAAACTTTTTTTGCAAACTTGGCGCATATCTTATTCGCAATTCCCATAACAGCATTAGGCTCTATCGCATAAAAAGGAATTCTTTTCAAAATAGCGGCAAGCATAATAGGCAAAGCTACATAGCCTCCGGTGCCGACTATAAATTCCGGTTTTTCCGCTTTAAGCAGCTTCGCCGCTCCCAGCACGCAAGAGAGCAAGCTGAACGGCAAAAATAAATTTTTAATTATGCTGTTCCTCGTTAAGGGAACCGCCTTAATATGCCGATAATTAAACCTAGAGGAGAGCAACCTCTCTTCCATGGATGGCGCAGCTCGACCTGCAAAAATAATATTGTACGAGCTTGCGAAATTTTCAGCCACAGCTACAGCCGGGAACACATGTCCGCCAGTGCCGCCGCATACAAAAAGAACTGTTTTCATATCGATTTATCCTTATTTATCAGTGAAGAAATTTGCACAAGCATTCCCATAAGAAAAAAATTCATAGCCAAGTTTGCTCCTCCAGAACTTACAAAAGATAAAGGCTGCCCTGTGTTGGGAAGCAGTCTCAAATTAACCCCTATATGAAAAATCACGTTCAAAGCAAAAATTATCGCTATGCCCCAAGCTAAATTTTGAGCAAATATCGCATTTCTATCCGTAGGTTCAATATTTGCCGCAACCCAAAAACAGGTAAACAAAAATCCTGCCATAGCGATAGTAATAGGAACCATAAGCCAGAACCCAAGTTCCTCGCCCAAAACGCTATAGGCAAAATCGTTGCGCGCGCCGAACAAACGACGTTTAATTGTCCCATTGTCCCATCCTTTGCCTGTAATCCCGCCGTCTGCCAAGGCTTGCAAAGCCTCGTTTTGCTGCTCATTGCCAACGCCTTCTTCATTGAAAAAATTCCAGACTCTGTTAATGCCATGTATCTTTGCGAGAGGACTGTCTTTATCTAAATTCGCTATGGAAGATGCAATAACGGCAGGAATTACCAAAGCGGCAATCATCGTTAGGCGTGGCTTTATATCCATCTCTTGCAAAAAAATCATAAAAAATACCATAATCATATATATGAGCAACATAGAATAATTCGGCATAAGGAAAGTAAAAAAACCAACAGACATAAGAGCCGCAAGCGGAAACCCGAAAAATTCCTTGCACAGTCTCATCTGCTTTTTTATTCTCATGTCAATCAACATCTTTGCAACAAAAATCATAAGAAAAATTTTCACAAATTCACCAACCTGAAACGGTCTCGAAAAAACAGATAACTGCCGTCTCATCTGGGTTATGGCATTGCCATCCGTGTAAGGTCCTACTCTATCCCATGAACTGTCTCCCCATATAGCAAAAATTTGCAAACCCATCGCAAACAGCAGAAGAAAAAAAGCATAGCTTAATCCATCTCTATTCCACAATAATTTTTCGCCTGGAGCAAAGCGAACTGCATAGCGCCGCCATAAAGATACCGGCAATAAAAAACCTATCGCGAAAAAAACAAGCGGCATAAGAGCATTTTCAACCGCAAAACTCTTAAATGGTATATTTCCTTTGTCTAAAGTGCTGATGCTTATATAAATCCCAATAATGGAAAACGATAGCGGAGCTAGCAAAAGCAACCATTTGCCAAACTTTATCCTTTCCCATACATTGTGGAAATAATCAACCACGTAAACCATTACATACCTCTTCCAGTTTCATAGAGCGAGATGCTTTTACCAAAACCGTATCGTTTTCACGGATTAAAAATTTCAGCGCCTCTATTGCGCTTTGCTTGTCTTCAAAATATTTTATTTTATTCATTTTAAAACCGGCTTCTTCAGCTCCTTTGCAGTACTGCTCCGCATCGCTTCCTATTGCTACCAAATAATCAATGGATAATCCAGGCAGCATTGCGCCCACTTCCCTGTGATATTCCTTGCTCTGCGAACCTAATTCCTTCATATCTCCCAGAACCGCTATTTTGCGGCCTTTGCCAGACATATTGGCTAGAGTTTGCAAAGACATTTTCATGGAATGAGGATTTGCATTGTAGCAATCGGATATAAGCGTAATCCCGTTTTCTTCAAAAATCTGCATTCTCATATCATAAGCCTTCACTTCGGAAAGAGCTTCGGCAATCGCGCTTTTAGACATTTTGAACAGATCGCCAACAGCAATAGCGGCAAGAGCGTTATAAACATTGTGAATGCCTGGAACCGAAAGCTTAAACCATGTACGCGATATGCGGAATTTGGCGCAGCCGTCTTCCCATAGAATCTCATCCGGTTTAACCATTCCTCTGTTTATGCCATAAGTTATTACATCGTATTTTGAAGAGCTGCGAATTTTGGAAAGCATTTTATCGTCTGCATTTATAATCAGATGCCCGTTTTTCTCAAAGCCTTCGGCTATTGATTTCTTTTCCTTGAACACGCCTTCCAAGTCTCCCAAACCATCCAAATGAGCAGGGCCAACGTTTGTAATCACGGCGATATCCGGAACCGCCGCTTGGGTGAGCTGGCGAATTTCGCCCGGCATGCTGGTTCCCATTTCTATAACGGCAGCTTCATGCTCGTTTTTCAATCCGAGCAAGGTCATTGGCACGCCAAAAAGATTATTCAAGTTTCCCTTTGTGACAAGCGTGTTGCAATTTTTTGCGAGCACTGCGGCTATCATCTCTTTTGTGGATGTTTTGCCTGCGCTGCCCGTTATGCCAACAACTTTCAGGTTTTGGAAAGTTTTTCTGTAACCTCTGGCGAACCTCAGCAAAGCCTTGGTCGTATCTTCCGTAGCTACCGCAAGCGGAATTTTCGCTACTTCTACTTCTGNNGCATTAACAACTGCCATAATTGCTCCTTTTTTAAAAGCCTCTTCAATAAANCCGCCTTTGTGCGGATTAAAATTCTTTCCAACCAGCGCCCAGAAAATATCGCCTTCTTTTGTTTCCCTTGAATCGAAATTCAGGCACGCTTTTTGCATACTTATTTTTTGCGGGACATCCGCTATAATCGACTTGGGGTTTTGCTGCAAAAAAAGTTGCAGAAATTTTGTCACGTTTATTTCCAGTTCAAATGGCATAAATTAAAAAGCCTCCATTAATTCTTCTTGATCGCTGAAATGTTTTTTTTCTTTGCCTATTATCTGATAATTTTCATGGCCTTTGCCTGCCACTACCAAAACATCGCCGCTTTGCAGAGCTGCTGCAGCTTCTTTTATGGCATTTTTGCGATCTACTTGTCTTTTGTGTTTGTTTTCCAGCATTCCTGCTTCAACATCGTTTAATATTTGTTCCGGTTTTTCCGTGCGAGGATTATCCGAGGTCAACCAGACTTTGTCTGCCATCTTTTCCGCTATGCCACCCATTTCAGGGCGTTTGGTTTTGTCCCGATCGCCACCGCAGCCAAATACGAGCAGCAAATTGCCTTTGCATATTTTGCGAGCTGCAATAAGAGTTCTTTCCAGAGCGTCCGGCGTATGAGCGTAATCAACTATAGCGAGTTTGCCATCTTTGTTGCACACAACCTCAAAGCGTCCGGGAACGGAAATTTTTTCCAGAGCGTCCGTGGGCAAACCCATTTCTCTGGCCCATTCTATTATCAGCATTACATTTTCAACATTATGCTCGCCAAAAAGAGATACATTTATATTGTCTATTCTCAAGCCTGTTTCCGTATTCTCAACTTTGAACTGCTTTTTGGAAACGCCTACCCTGTCTCTGAAAAACATCTCTCCATATAAACGATTCCCATAAGAATTATCGATATTTATAAATCCTATTCCAGTGCCCAAAAGTTCGGAAGCGAACAGCAGTTTCTTTGCCTGGTAATAATTTTCCATAGTGCCGTGGTAATCCAAATGATCATGGCTCAAATTAGTGAACAATGCGGATTTGTATGGAATTCCCATAACCCTTCCCTGAACAAGAGCATGGCTGGAAACTTCCATAACCAGTTCCGTGCAACCAGCTTCAACCGCTTTTTCTGCAAATTCATAAAGCTCCAAAAAGCCAGGAGTTGTCAAATGAGCATCCTCTTTTTCATCTCCTATAAAATTTTGAATAGTGCTAAGCAGGGCCGTTTTTTTGCCAGCCGCTCTCAAAACTGCGTTCATCATAAATGCGCAACTCGTTTTGCCGTTAGAACCCGTTACCGCATAGCAATTGAGCTTTGAGAATGGATTGTCCATTTTTTCTTTTGCAAACAAATACCTTGTAAAGACAACATCGTTCACCTGCGCCCACTTATCCTCAAATCCTTTTGGAGCGGGCAAAGCCGAGACAACCGAAGAAGCTCCTTTTTCCAGGGCTTCCAGAGCATGGGCTCTTTCCGAACCGTCTGCGCAAGGAATGGCAAAGAATATATCGCCGGCAACCACATTTTTGGAATTGTCTTTTAAGCGACTCACACACCCTCCTTCAACTTTATGTGCACAGCGCTTTTTCTGCCTATATATTCGCCTGGTTCTGGAATTTGTTTATATACATTACCAACTCCATCATAAATAACGTTGAGATGCTCAAGCATGCCTAAAGCATCTTTTAAAGTCAACCCCCTAACATCCGGCATAAGCCCTGTATTTCTTTGATGTTCCCTCAAAGAAAGTTCCAGATATCTGCCTGTAGAATCTTTTTTTATCGTTTGCGCCACAACAACGCCAATTTTATTATCCTCGTCAAAACGTATATTGCAACGCATTCCATTCGCTTTGTCCAAAGCTGCCATTTTTGTATATCCAACAAAAGAAACATCGCTGCACAGGCTGTCTGCCGGCGCAGATTTAATTGCAAAATTTGCCGGCGACAGTTCCGGATGAAGATATATCTGTTCCATTATTTTCTGAAACACAGGGCCAGCAACCGTTGCTCCTGCGTTTCTGGTGTGATACATGGTGACAAGGCATACAAAATGCGGATCAGAAGTTCTTTCAAGGCCCACAAAAGATGAGTTGTAAGTTCCCGCTTTGTATTTTCCGGTACTGTCTATAATTTGCGCAGTTCCAGTCTTGCCTGCGAATTCCAAGAAATCATATTTTGATTTTACATTTTCAGCGGTTCCGCCCAAATCTACAACGCCTCTCAGCATTTCTCTTAAAAGCCTCGTATTTTCAGTAGTGGAAATAACCCTGCGCACGGAATCTCTCTCAGTTGCCGCAGAATCCATTCCATGCCTCAATACCAGTTTCGGATTGTACAGCGTTCCGCCATTTGCTATTGAGCTAAACGCTTTTGCAACATCCAAAGATGTCATATCCAATGACTGCCCAAACCCTTGAGTGGCTTGCGTTCTCAAATGCGGAACCCTGTGAAAACCCCTGTGGCTAATTCCCAGCGGAAAATCGGAAGAATTCTCATTTATTGCAAAATTCTTCACGCCGTAATAAAATTTCTCATAACCTATATCTTCTATAACATATTTTCCAAAGGCAATGTTTGATGAATATACCATAGCTTCCTGCATATTGCAAGATTTTTCCGCATGGGTATCTTTTATTATTTTTTCGCTGGAGTTTTTTGTAACCTGCCATTTGCCCTCTTCCGTATTTATCCGCTTATTGGGATTCACTCCATTTTCCAAAGCTATAACTGCTGTTATCGGTTTGAAAATTGAACCAGGCTCAAAAGAATGCAAAATATCATCGTACTTGCCTTTATCAGGATTGAAACTGGTTATGGCCAATATTTGCCCTGTGTGAGGATCCATAACCAAAACCGATGCTCCAGCAGCACCAAATTTCGGTACATATTCCCGTACCACATTCTCCACAATTTCTTGAATTCGCAAGTCCAGAGAAAGATATACATCCTTGCCGTCAATAGGCGGAGTTAACACAACTTCATTTATAGGAATGTCTCTTCTCGGTTTGTAAGTAGAAAGCAGAACCGCTTTTTGCCCGCGCAATTCCCTTATTTTAGAATTAATCACACCTTGCAAAATTGCAGATAAACCTTCGAGATGATTGTGGTAATAAATATCTTTCTTTCCAAGCCCCGTCTCTTCCTCTACAATCAATCTATCCCAGAGCGCCACGCCATTGCGATCCAAAATGCGCCCATATTTAGCTTCTACGGAACTCTGCTTCTGAGTCTTATCCGTATAATAAATTTTTTCGCTTACAATTTGAATATGAACTAGCCTGATAACAAAAATTACCGTAGCCAAAGATAAAAAAATTCCTATTATTGCAAGTCTCGCTTTCATTTTGAACGCTCCGTTATTTTTGTTGCAACCTCATTCATTCCAAGCCCTA
This sequence comes from Candidatus Fibrimonadales bacterium, assembly GCA_009788135.1. Lineage (GTDB taxonomy): Bacteria > Fibrobacterota > Fibrobacteria > Fibrobacterales > Fibrobacteraceae > Fibrimonas. The sequence goes on along the minus strand of WQSA01000006.1, from coordinate 1,866 downwards.
GCAATTGGGCTGCTTTATCTATTCTGCTGCGCGAAGACAAACTGTCAATATCTTTTTCCACCAAAGACAAATTGTAACGCATAACAGCAACAGAATCTTCTAACGCTTTTTCTTGAGAAATCAAAATAGCTAGCCTTTCGTTTACCATTTTCATTGGAACAATCATCGCAAAAATCAATACAAAAAGCAAGCTGGCTACTAATGCATATTTCATGTCAATCTCCTAAATTCTCTCATACACCCTCAACGCAGCTGAGCGCGAGCGAGAATTTTTTTTCAATTCTTCTGCGCTTGGAACCAAAGGCTTTTTATTTACTTTCTTTATTCTTCTGTTGTTTCCGCCGCAAACGCAAACTGGCATATTTTCGTTGCACAGGCAATTTTTTTCAAAGAGCGAAAGAACTTCTTTAACCGCTCTTGCCTCTTTTGAATGATAGGTTATTATGCAAAGCCGCCCGCCTGTTTTAAGGCAATGCACAGCGGCTTCAACGCTTTTTTTAATCTCTTCAATTTCGCAGTTCACTTCCATGCGAATCGCTTGATATACACGTGCCTTCAAACTGTTCATATCTTTTTTTCTGCTCTTATAAACTTCTTCAATTGCGCAGTTCAAATCTGTTGCCGTTGCCAACGCCTTCGATAGAATCCGCTTTGCCAGGCGACCAGTCATTTCCAAATCTGAATTTTCCTTTAACGCTTTTGCAAATTCTTTTTCAGAAATTCTTTTCAAATAATCCTGTGCATTTTCTCCGCTATCAGCATCCATTCTCATATCAAGAGATTCGTTGCCAGCAAAGGAAAAGCCTCTGTTTGCATCGAGTTGATGAGAGCTAACTCCCAAGTCGTATAGCACGCCTCCGAGAGTTTCCGGTGCAAGCTCTGTTCCCAAGTTTGAAAATGGTTTATGGTGATAGCTTATTTTATCGCTGAATCTCTCAAGCCTTGATTTTGCCGCATTTATAGCATCCATATCTCTGTCAAAGCAATGAAGTTTTCGACCTTCGCCCAGAAGCTCGGCAATTTTTTCCGAGTGCCCGCCTCCGCCCAAAGTGCAATCTGCGTAATCGTAATCGAGCCTGATGTGCAAGCTCTCTATGCATTCATTTAAAAGCACCGGAGTATGATAATTATAAAGCATATTCATGCTCTCCAAAGCGTTGTGCAGAATAAACTTCGGCAGCATAAATGCGAATTTTCGTTAAATCTCCAAGGAAAACAACATCCTTGTCTATTTTNGCNTGCTCTTTAAATTTNTTTGGCAATAAAAATCNGTTTTGTTTTTCGTCAAGAATAACGGGTTGCGCATTTTTCATTGCAGCTCCTCGNTTGTCTGAATCCATGCCTCTGAGTTTTGGCACTTCAAATTCTTCAAAATCACCTATTCTATAAAGCACAAGGCTATTCTTTTCGCCAATTAGCAGCATAAATCTTTTTTCGTCTTCCGGCAAGCCGTCGCGAAACATGGAGGGCAATGCAACCCGACCATTCGCATCTACAACAGCATATGTTTCGCCTGAGAAAAAACTCATATATGTAAATATAGATTATTTTTTCATGTTTTTCAACATTTTTTCATTTTTTTTCATTTTTCTTCAACATTTCAACACTTTTTCCAATGATATTGACCGCAAATTAACAAAAATCAGCAAAACTACTGCTCAAATGTTCAGCGGTTTTGCCGAGGCTCATTAAAATTCATCATTAGCGCGCATTGCGGCTTGCTCTTAATTGGCTGGATTTCAGATTTTTCCTAGCAAGGTGTGCCCTTTTATCGAATCGATTTTGCAATTTACGTATGTTCCAAGCTTAGCATCAGAACAATTAACAATAATTTTTTTGAAATTTCCGGTTTTGCCTACCCATTCG